>NZ_AP018560.1:0-80000 GCF_003967035.1 Aerosticca soli
TTATCCCATGAGTGATCTGTGGCGGCGCTGCCTGGCGCACCTCGAAAGCGAACTCGGCGCCGAGGAGCTGCATACCTGGCTGATGCCGCTGCAGGCGCGCGAGGAAGGCTCGGCGCTCATTCTTTACGCGCCCAATCCGTACACCCTGGATACGGTGCGCAACCGTTATCTCGCGCGCATCGGCACGTTGCTCGAACAGCTCGACGGCCACGCGCACGAGCTTCGCCTGGAAGTCGGCTCGAGCGCAAAGCGTCCGGGCAAGGCCGCGGCAACGCCGCGCCCGTCTGCCGCCGGCGAGGCGCCCGCCGCCAGTCACGTGCACAACCTCGATGCGCACTACACCTTCGACACCTTCGTCGAGGGCAAGTCCAACCAGCTCGGCAAGGCGGCCGCCATGCAGGTGGCGATGAATCCGGGGCGGGCGTACAACCCGCTGCTGCTCTACGGCGGCACCGGCCTGGGCAAGACGCATCTGATGCACGCGGCAGGCAACCTGATGCGCGAACGCGACCCGGACTGCAAGGTCCTCTACCTGCGCTCGGAACAGTTCGTCGGCTCGATGATCGAGGCCCTGCGCACCAAGAGCATGGACGAATTCAAGCGCCGCTTCCGCTCGGTGGATGCGCTACTGATCGACGACATCCAGTTCTTCGCCGGCAAGGACACCACCCAGGAGGAGTTCTTCCACACCTTCAATGCGCTGTTCGAGGCCAAGCAGCAGATCATCCTGACCTGCGACCGCTATCCGAAGGAAGTGGACAAGCTCGAACCGCGGCTGAAATCGCGGCTGGGCTGGGGCCTGTCGGTGGCGATCGAGCCGCCGGACTTCGAGACCCGCGCGGCGATCCTGTTGGCCAAGGCGCAGGAAAAGGGCGTCGCCATCGGCGAGGACGTCGCCATGCTGCTGGCAAAGCGGATCCGCTCCAACGTGCGCGACCTCGAAGGCGCACTCAACACCCTGGCCGCGCGCGCCAACTTCTACGGCAAGCCGATCACCGTCGCCTTCGCCGAGGAAACCTTGCGCGACCTCCTGGCCACCCATGCCCAGGCGGTGACCGTGCCCAACATCCAGAAAACGGTGGCCGACTACTACCAGGTACGGCTGCAGGATCTGCTCTCCAAGCGCCGGGTGCGCTCGCTCGCCCGACCGCGCCAGATCGCGATGGCCCTGTCCAAGGAATTGACCGAACACAGCCTGCCGGAAATCGGCGAAGCCTTCGGCGGGCGTGACCACACCACGGTGCTGCACGCCTGCCGGACGATCAAGAAACTGCGCGAGGCCGACCCTCGCATGCGTCAGGACTGGGAGCAGTTCATCCGCATCCTGACAGGATGAGCTTTTCTCTTGAAAAGCCCCCGCACAAGCTGTGAATAATAGGTGGACAGCTCGCTTGCTGTTTTTATGCACAACCGATACACAGGGCAGAAAGGGTTTTCAAGGCCTGCTTTGTATTCAAGCAACTCTTTGATTGGCAAGAAATTTTAGCCGAATTCCACAGACTCCGGCCGTACTACTGCCACCACCACCTTTCTTTTTTCAAGAACAAGGCTAGTTAAGGACATTCCATGCAACTCAGCATCCAGCGCGAAGCCCTGCTCAAACCCTTGCAACAGGTGGCCGGGGTGGTGGAACGGCGGCAGACCCTGCCGATCCTGGCTAATCTGCTCGTACGCGTCGAACAGGGCGAACTCACGCTCACCGGCACCGATCTCGAGGTCGAGATGACCGCGCGCACCGCGGTCGAATCGGCCGAAAACGGTGAAACCACCCTGCCGGCGCGCAAGTTGTTCGACATCGTCCGGGCGCTACCTGAGGGGGTGCGCCTCCAGATGAAACTCAACGGCGATCGTATGGCCTTGACCGCCGGGCGCAGCCGTTTCACCTTGGCCACCCTGCCGGCCGGCGAATTTCCGGTCATCGAGCAGATCGAACTGCTGGAACGCATCGCCGTACCCGAGGAACGCCTGCTCGGCCTCATCCAGGGCACCGCCTTCGCCATGGCCAATCAGGACGTGCGCTATTACCTGAACGGCATGCTGATCGACCTGCAGGATGCGCGGATCCGCTGCGTCGCCACCGACGGCCATCGTCTGGCCTTGCAAGAAGCCGAACTAGCCCAATCGGTGGCGACGCGACGGCAGATCATCGTGCCGCGCAAGGGCGTGAATGAGCTGGCCGGCCTTCTGCAGGGCGGCGAGGGTGAAGTTCAACTGGAACTCGGTCGCAATCACCTGCGGGTCCGCCGGGACGAGGTGACTTTCACCTCCAAGCTGATCGACGGCCGCTTCCCGGATTACGAAGCCGTCATTCCTCTCGGTGCCGACAAAACCGCCATCCTGGATCGCGAGGGCTTGCGCGGTGCGCTGCAGCGGGCGGCCATCCTCTCCAATGAAAAGTATCGCGGCGTCCGACTCGAACTTTCCCCCGGCCGCCTGCGGGTCATCGCCCATAATCCCGAGCAGGAAGAGGCGATCGAGGAAATCGAGGCGCAGACGATGGTCGACGACCTCGCCGTCGGCTTCAACGTCGGCTACCTCCTGGATGCCCTGGGCGCGTTGCGACATCCGGAAGTCAAGCTTCATCTGCGGGACGCCCAGTCGAGCTGCCTGATCCAGGACAGTGACAACGCCCAGGCGCGCCATGTGGTCATGCCCTTGCGGCTGTGACGTCTCCGGGGCGCGGACCCTTGCCGCAGACACCAGCATTCGTCGCCACGCAATGGCCAGCGGTACAAACCACCGATGCCCTGTGGGTGCGGCAACTGGTGCTGCATCACCTGCGGTGCTTTGCAGAGGCTAGACTCGACCTGGCGCCTGGCATCAATGTCATCACCGGTCCCAACGGCGCCGGCAAGACCAGTCTGCTCGAGGCGGTTTATCTGCTTTCGCACGGCCATTCCTTCCGTGCCGGCGGCCCACAGGCGCTGCTGCGTCGCGGGGCCGAGGCTTTGGACGTGTTTGCTGAGCTCCTTCGCGCCGGTTCATCCCACCGGCTCGGACTGGGGCGACGCTCGGGTCACTGGGAGGCGCGCCTCGACGGACGGGATGTCGCTCTCGCGGAGCTCCTGGGCCAATGCGCGGTGGTGTGCTTTGAGCCCGGATCGCATGCCTTGATTTCCGGGCCACCCGAGGAGCGGCGCCGTTTCATGGATTGGGGCGTGTTCCACGTGGAACCCAGCTTTCTTGGCCACTGGCGGCGCTACCGTCGTGCCTTGGAACAGCGAAACGCCTTGCTGCGCCATGGCGTCATCGCCGACGGCGAATATCGTCCCTGGGAAGAGAGCATGGGCGAAACCGCTGCACTACTGGACCAGGCCCGTGTGCGTTATCTCGAAGCTTTGCAGAAGCCACTGACCCGCTTACTCGACCGGTTGATTCCGGAGTTGGGTTGCGTGGAGCTACGTTATCGCCGTGGTTGGCCGGCGGATAGCGAGCTCGCCGCCTATTTGGCCGCATCCCGACTGACCGATCAGCAGCGCGGTCATACGAGTGCAGGCAGCCATCGCGCCGTCTGGAGCATCCATTTCGCAGCCGCCCCACAGCGCGAACATCTGTCTCGGGGACAAGAAAAGCTCGTCGCCCTGGCCTGCCTGCTGGCTCAGGCCGCCGTCCATGCCGAACACGCCGGTTTCTGGCCGATCATTGCTTTTGATGACCTGGCCTCGGAGCTGGACCGGGATCACCAGCGCATGGTGGTGGATCAACTGCTCGCCTGCGGTGCCCAAGTCCTCGTGACCGGAACCGAGATACCGGACGCCTTGAGCACAAGGACCACCCGGCGGTTTCACGTGGAACAGGGCGGGCGGGTCCAGCTGATACAATGAGCGGCATTCACCGTTGAAGCGATCGTGGCGGCTATCTGTGCCGTCACAGGGTCAGGCATGAACAATACTTACGATTCGAGCAGCATCAAGGTACTCAAGGGCCTCGAGGCGGTACGCAAGCGCCCGGGCATGTATATCGGCGATACCGATGACGGCACCGGCCTGCATCACATGGTGTTCGAGGTCGTCGACAACGCCATCGACGAGGCCCTGGCCGGCTATTGCGATCATGTCGTGGTCACCATCCATGCCGATGGCTCGGTGAGCGTCAGCGACAACGGACGCGGCATCCCGGTGGACATCCACCCGGAGGAGGGCCGCTCGACGGCCGAGGTCGTCATGACCGTGCTGCATGCCGGCGGCAAGTTCGATGCCAACTCCTACAAGGTTTCCGGTGGCTTGCATGGGGTCGGCGTCTCGGTGGTCAACGCCTTGTCCTCGCATCTGTGGCTGACCATCTATCGTGACGGCCGGATCCATCAGCAGGAATACGCGCTGGGCGAGCCCCTTTATCCGCTGAAAGTTACCGGCACCACCGATCGGCGCGGCACCACGGTACGCTTCCTGCCGAGCCCGCAGATCTTTTCCAACATCGAGTTCCATTACGACGTGCTCGCCAAGCGCCTGCGCGAGCTGGCCTTCCTCAATTCCGGCGTCACCATCGAACTCAAGGACGAACGTGGCGAGGGGCGTGCGGACACCTTTGCCTATGAGGGCGGCATCCGCTCCTTCGTGCAGCACCTGGCCCAGCTCAAGACGGCGCTGCATCCGAGCGTGATCCACTTCAGCGCGGAGCAGGATGGCATCACCGTCGAAGTGGCGATGCAGTGGACCGACTCCTATCAGGAAACGACCTACTGCTTTACCAACAATATCCCGCAGCGTGACGGCGGCACCCACCTCACCGGCTTTCGCGCCGCACTGACCCGCGGCCTGACGCAATACATCGAGAAAGAGGGCCTGGCCAAGAACGCCAAGGTGGCCTTGGCAGGCGACGACATGCGCGAAGGCCTGATCGCGGTGTTGTCGGTCAAGGTGCCCGATCCCAAGTTTTCCTCGCAGACCAAGGACAAGCTGGTTTCATCCGAGGTCAAGCCGGTGGTGGAGCAGGTGGTCGGCGAAAAGCTCGGCGAATTCCTGCTCGAACGCCCGCATGAGGCACGCACCATCGCCGGCAAGGTCATCGACGCCGCCCGGGCGCGCGAAGCCGCCCGCAAGGCGCGCGAGATGACGCGCCGCAAGGGTGCGCTGGACATCGCCGGACTGCCCGGCAAGTTGGCCGACTGTCAGGAAAAAGACCCCGCGCTTTCCGAGCTCTTCCTGGTCGAGGGCGATTCGGCCGGTGGTTCGGCCAAGCAGGGGCGCAACCGCAAGACCCAGGCCGTGTTGCCACTCAAGGGCAAGATCCTGAACGTGGAGAAGGCGCGCTTCGACCGCATGCTCTCCTCGGCCGAGGTCGGCACGCTGATCACGGCGCTAGGCACCGGCATCGGCAAGGACGACTACAACCCCGACAAGCTGCGCTATCACCGCATCATCATCATGACCGATGCTGACGTGGACGGCTCGCACATCCGCACCCTGCTGCTGACCTTCTTCTATCGGCAGATGCCGGAGCTCATCGAACGCGGCCATATCTACATCGGCCTGCCGCCGCTGTACAAGGTCAAGCAGGGCAAGAACGAGCTCTATCTCAAGGACGATGCGGCACTGAATGCCTATCTGATCGCCAGCGCCGTCGATGGTGCAGAACTCACCTACGCCCCGGATGCGCCACCCATCCGCGGCGAGGCGCTCGAAAAACTGCTGCGTGACTATCAACAGGCGCTGGATCAGATCGAGCGGCTGGGCCATCGCTTCGATACCCAGGTCCTCACGGCCATGCTCGAGCATGTTCCGCCGGAACCGGCGCGCTGGGATGACGGCCAGGCCCTGCCAACCTGGCTGGCCGGCCTCACCACCCGGCTGGCGGCCAGCGGACTGGGCAAACCACGCTATCGGCTCGACATACGCGAGGGTACGGATGGGGAGGCGCAAGCGATCGGCGTCGTTCGCGAACAACATGGCCTGAGCCACGAGTTCATGCTGCCGAAAGCCTTCTTTGCCGGCGCCGAGTTCCGCCCGATCCTGGAAATCGGCCGCCAGCTGACCGGCCTGGTCCAGGCCGGAGCGGTGGTGCGCCGGGGTAACGCCTCGCGGGGCGTGGTCAGTTTCGCCGAAGCCCGACACTGGCTGCTCGAGGAAGCCAAGAAAGGCCGCGCCATCCAGCGCTTCAAGGGCCTGGGCGAAATGAATCCCGAGCAGCTATGGGAAACCACGGTCAACCCGGAGACGCGCCGCATGCTGCAGGTGGGCATCGAAGATGCGATCGCGGCCGACCAGATGTTTTCCATGCTGATGGGCGAGGCGGTCGAGCCGCGACGGGAGTTCATCGAAGCCAACGCCCTCAAGGTCGCCAATCTCGACGTGTAGGCGCAGATGGCAGCGCCAAGGTCAAGGTCTTGATTTGCATGTTTTTTGCGGCGACGCAGCTTGTCGCCGCCGGCCCGATCAGGCTACGCTCCAGCGCTTGCACATCGTTGCCCCGTTTCCATCCGGACTAAACCTCAAGGGAACTCGCCATGAAACGACCCGCCCTGGGCACACTGCTGGCCGGCGCCGCGTTGGCCTTCGCGTTTGCCGCGGCACCGACGACGCAGGCCGCCGATCGCCATGCGGACAAGAAAGAGGTGCTCTATCCCAATGCCACCCGCCAGGAGCCCAAGCTCGACCTGACCAGCGCCAAGGACCAGAAGGCGCTGAACGAGGCCCTGGACGCGGTCAATGAGGGCGACAAGGCCAAGGCCGTGCCGCTGCTGCAGGACATCATCGAGCACAGCAAGAGCAAGTACGCCCAGGCGCTGGCGCTGCAGGGGCTGGCCAACCTCAAGTACAACGATGGCGACGTCAAGGGCGCGATCGAAAGCCTCAAGCAGGCGCTCGACAATGGCGTGTTGCCCAACGACACCTATTTCCAGCTGCTCTATGAGCTGGCGCAGTTCTACGTCGCCGACGAGCAGTACCAGCAGGCACTCGATACGCTGACCAAATGGCGCAGCGAAGGCCGCAAGGAAACCGCCGAGTCGTATGCGCTGGAAGGCAACATCGATTACCGCCTCGGCAAGTATCAGGAAGCGATCGCCGCGATCAAGAAGGCGCAGTCGTTGACCGACAAGCCGCAGGATTCCTGGAACCAGATCCTGATGGCGAGCTACGCCGAAACGGGCCAGACCGACCAGGCCGCTCAGCTCGCGCAGCAGCAGCTGGCCGACAACCCGAACGATCCCGCGGCCCTGAACAATGCGGTCGCGGTGCTGATGCAGGCGCAGAAATACCCCCAGGCGATCGAGCTTCTGGAAAAGGCGCGCGCCGCCGGTGCCTTCAAGGACGAAAAGCAGTACGTCAACCTGGCCAAGCTCTACCTGGTCAACGGCCAGGACAGCCCCGATCCCAAGCCCAATGCGGCCAAGGCGGTGGCCGTGCTCGAGGAAGGCCTGTCCAAGGGCATCATCGCCGCCAATGCCGACAACGAGAAGCTGTTGGGCGACGCGGCCTACATCGCCGAACAGCCGGCCAAGGCGATCGAGGCCTACAAGAAGGCCATTCCCCAGGCGAAGGACGGTGAACCCGCCCTGCGTGCAGGCCAGCTGCTCCTCACCGAGGGCAAATATGCGGAGGCCAAGACGATGATCCAGCAAGCCATCGCCAAGGGCGTCGAGCACAAGGGCCGGGCCTACCTGCTGCTTGCCGAGGCCGAGCGCAATCTCAAGGACAAGGCCGGCGCCATTGCGGCCATGAAGCAGGCCGCGCAGGACCCGGAAACGGCCGCCAAGGCCAACGCCTGGCTCAAGCAGACGGGCGGCAAGTGATCTAAAAGCCCGCCACGTGGCTGCCGGGCTTGATTTGCCCGGCGTCACGCTGGTGATGTGACGCTATACAAAAGCATTCAGCTGTTGTAACGTTTTAGAACCCCGTTTCTCCCAGCTCGCGACAAATGCCGTGTCCAGCGCATTTGCCGCGCCGTGCTGCGGGCACGCGATCCGATCGAACCGATTCGACCAAAGTGACAGATGGCCTCAAGTAACGAAACAACCGGCAATCCGCCGTTCAATTGGAGGCGCACCTGGGCGCTGGCCGTGGCCATCGCACTCCACGCGTTCGCATTCCTGATGCTGGTCGCGCCGATGGCACCGCCGAAATCGGAGGCCAAGAAGCAGGAGCGCGTGGTGCAGATCAATTTCATCGAGCCGCCGCCACCACCGCCACCGCCACCGCCGCCGCCGCCCGAACCGCCCAAGCAGCCGCCGCCGAAGATCATCCAGCAGGTGAAGCCGCCGCCGACGCCGCCACCGCCGGCACCGCCGCCGGCCGTCGAAGAGGCTTCCACCAACCCCCAGCCGGCCCCTCCGCCGGCGCCGCCGGCACCCCCGGCTCCGCCCTCGGAGATAGCCGCCAGCCAGGATCTCACTTACAACAGCCGCATCACGCCCAAGTATCCGCCGCAGGCGATCCGCCAGCGGCATGAGGGCACCGTGGTGTTGTTGATCCTGGTGGGTGTCGATGGCACGCCGAAGGACATCAAGGTGGAACAGTCCAGCGGTTACCGCGAACTCGACCGCGCCGCCGTCGAGGCCGCGCAACGCTGGCGCTTCAATCCGACCGTGCGCAACGGTCAAAAAGTGGAGGGGTACGCCCGCGTGCCCGTCAATTTCAATCTCAACCAGCTGTAACCGCAGCTACGGTCCCCATCCTGGCCTGACTTAAAAACCAAAGGTAGCGTTATGTTCCTTCAAGACACCTCCGCACCGGCCGCTGGCGGCACCACCAATGCCGAAGCCATGAAGCAGATGGGCTTTGACCATCTGATCCACAACTTCGACGCGCTTGGCTGGATCGTGTTCGTCACGCTGGTCATCATGTCCTTCTCGTCCTGGTACTTCATCATCGCCAATGCCATCCGCAACGCGATGGTGCGTCGGCGTGCCGACAAGGTGATCCAGGGCTTCTGGAGTGCCTCCTCGACCCAGGAGGCGATCCGCGAACTCGAGGCCCAGCCCAAGGGCGAGCCGTTCTCCAAGATCGCACTGGATGCCGCCTCGGCTGCAGCTCATCATCAGCAGGCATCACAGGGCGGCGGTCGTCTGGCCGAATCGCTCAGCCGCTCGGAGTTCATTGACCGCGCATTGCGCCAGGCCGTGGCCCGGGAAAGCCTGCGCCTGGAAGGCGGCCTGACCCTGCTCGCCACGGTTGGTTCCTCGGCACCGTTCATCGGTCTGCTCGGTACCGTGTGGGGCATCTATCACGCGCTGATCAAGATCTCCGCCTCCGGCAATGCGTCGATGGAAGCGGTGGCCGGCCCGGTCGGCGAGGCGCTGATCATGACCGCGTTCGGTCTGTTCACCGCCATTCCCGCGGTGCTGGCCTACAACGCCTTCAACCGCGCCAACCGCGTGACCTACGCCAAGTTCGACGAATTCGCGCACGACCTGCACGACTTCTTTGCCACCGGCTCTCGCGTCGAGAGCATCGAAAACAAGTGAGGTCTTAACTCATGGCGATGAGCACTGGAGGAGACTCCAGCGGCGCAATGTCGGAAATCAACGTCACGCCGCTGGTCGACGTGATGTTGGTGCTGCTGATCATCTTCATGATCACGGCGCCGCTGATGTCACACCGCATCACGGTCAAGCTGCCGACGGCCAACCCCAAGACGGTCGATACCGGTCCGATCGAGCCGCACGACCTCGCCATCAAGGACGACGGCAGCCTGTATCTGGACGATATCCCGGTCACCGAATCCGAGCTCAAGGCCAAGCTCGTGGTGTTCGCATCGCAGACACCGCAGCCGGAACTGCAGATCCGCGCGGACAAGGGTCTGGAGTGGAAGAACATCGGCAAGATCCTCAGCGATGCCAAGGCGGCCGGCATGGTGCACATTGCCTTCATGACCACTGGCAACGGCAAGGAGTAGCAGGACATGGCATTCAGTACGGGCAGTAGCAAGGGCCCGATGGCCGACATCAACGTCACGCCGCTGGTCGACGTGATGTTGGTGCTGCTGATCATCTTCATGATCACGGCGCCCATGTTGACCCACAAGGTGAAGATCGACCTGCCGCAGCCCAACCCCAACGTGGTGCAGCCGGAAAATCCGCCGGAGCCGGTGCGCTTGCGCATCGACCAGTCCGGTTCGCTGTACTGGAACGACACCCCGATCGACGAGCTCGGCCTCAAGGCGCAGCTGCAGGTGATCGGTGGACTCGGTGATCCCAGCAAACAGCCGGAAGTGCAGATCAGTGCGGCCGATGGCGTGCCTTACGAGGCCGTGGCCCGCGTGCTCGCCGATGCCAAGAGCTACGGCCTGACCAAGATCGGCTTCAACGAAAGCGAATGAGGCAAAGCCGCCTGACGGCGCAGACGTCGATCCCATGACTCGAGTGGCCATCATCATTGGCCTCTCAGCGATGGAAGATCGATGCCTGCGCCGTTTTTTCGTGTCGGCGCAACAGGGGTGACCTGACGGCCGCGCAGCGGCAGCGCTTCTCGGCCGGCCCGCCGCGCAAGGATCGCTGGCGTTTCTCGGCCTGAGCCTCAAGGCCGGCGGCGCGCCGAGCGGCAAGCTCGCCGATGGCATCGACGAGGCGTTCGGTTCCTCCGACAAGTTCAAGGAGTTCTCCAAGTCAGCCGTGGGGAACTTCGGCTCCCTGAAGACCGACTCAACATCTGCCGATGGCGGTGACCAGAGTCCACTCGGCAAGCCCGCAGGGCTTCACGCCGAAAGTATCTTCAGATAGTTGCGCACGGTGGGGGCGAGCCCCTCGTACAGCGCCTCGCAGATCAGTGCATGGCCGATGGACACTTCGGCCAGCCACGGGATGGCCCGATGCAGCGCGCCGAGATTGCTTTGCGAGAGATCGTGGCCGGCATTGACGCCCAGGCCTTGCGCGCGGGCTCGCCGGGCGGTCTCGACGCAGGCGGCCAGGGCCGCATCCGGCTGGCCTTGCGCATAGGCATGGGCGTAGGGTCCGGTATAGATCTCGATGCGTTGCGCGCCGATGCGTGCGGCAGGCTCGAGCTCGCGCGTACCGGCATCGACGAACAGGCTGACCCGGCAGCCAAGACGCGCAAACTCTTCCACCAGCGGCCGTAGCCGATTGGCGTCACGCTGCAGATCGAAACCGTGGTCGGAGGTGAGCTGGTCGTCGTTGTCGGGCACCAGGGTGACCTGCGCGGGGCGCGCGGCTCGGCACAGGGCGAGCAGGCCCGGATAAGGACCGCGCGGCGGCGCGAAGGGATTGCCCTCGATGTTGAACTCGATGTCGGCAGGCAGTCGCTCGGCCAGTGCGTAGACATCGTCGGGTCGGATGTGGCGCAGGTCCGGGCGCGGATGCACGGTGATCCCGCCGCAACCGGCCTCGATGCAGGTCCGCGCGGCACGCAGCACGTCGGGTTCGTTACCGCCGCGGGAATTGCGCAGCACGGCGATTTTGTTGAGATTGACGCTGAGCAGTGTCATCAAGCATGGCCCGTATCGGGAAAAGAGGCTTCGGCGGCGCCGCGATCCCCAGGCCGCAGACCGCGGATGCGGCGGGGACCGCCACGCCAGGCCAGTGTCGCATGCAGTCCCTCGCCAAGTTGCAGGGCATGCAGTTGCCAGGCGTCCGGATCATCGCCTTCCAGGCGGCGCAGGCGTGGACCCGTGGCTTCGCAGGTGATGGTGAGGCGGTCGAGGCCGAACCCCAAGCCACGGCCGAGCGCCTTGAGTACCGCCTCCTTGGCGGTCCACAGGTCCAGGAACGCCGCCGTTTGCCTGGCTTCGGGCTGGCGGGCGAGCCAGGCGGCTTCGTCGGCAGTGAAGTAGCGGCGCGCGAGCGCCAAGGCCCGCAGCGGTCGATCGCATTCCAGGTCGATGCCGGGCGCGATGCCGCGGGCGAGGGCGACGAGCGCATGGCCCGCGCTGTGCGACCAGTTGAAATCGATCGCGCCGGCCAAGGTTCCGGCAAGCGCGGGGCGGCCATGAGGGCCGGCGATCAGCCGTACCTCCGATGGCGGCCGATGGAGATAGGCGGCGAGGATCTGGCGCAACGGCTCGCGTCCGCGTTCCATCAGCGGCAGAAGCCAGACGTGCACCTCGTCAGGACCGAGACGCTCTGCTACCTTGGCCAAGGAGTCTGCGGCAAAGATCATGACCGCCATGGTGCCGGGCCGGCCGATGCCCCCACAAGCCACCATCCTGCATGACGACACGGGCCATCGCCGGAGCAGGCCGTGATTCCCGGCTGGCTGTTGTGGCTGGTGTCCTTGTGCTACGCGGGGCTGCTGTTCGCCGTGGCTTACGTCGGCGACCGCCGGCCGCTGTATCCGCGCCAGCCGCGGCTGCGTCCGGTGATCTACAGCCTCGCGCTGGCGGTGTACTGCTCGTCCTGGACGTTCTACGGCGCGGTGGGCACTGCGGCGCGCGCGGGGATGGCGTATCTGCCCATCTATCTCGGCCCGATCGCACTGTTCGTGCTCGGCTATGGGCTCCTGCGCCGCATGGTGCAGGTCGCCGCCCGGCGCAACATCACCTCGATCGCGGATTTCATCAGCGCGCGCTTTGGCAGGTCCCACGGCCTGGCCGCGCTGGTGGCGATCATGGCGGTGATCGCCGTGGTGCCCTACATCGCCCTGCAGTTCAAGGCGGTGGCGATGTCCTATGCGGTACTCGGCGGGACGCTTTCGGCCTCGCCGGTCGGCGACAGTGCGCTGTGGTGTGCGTTGCTGCTGGCGGTGTTCGCCATCCTGTTCGGAACCCGCAGCATCGACGCCACCGAGCACCATCACGGCATGGTGCTGGCGATTGCGCTGGAGTCGCTGATCAAGCTGGTGGTCTTCGTGCTGATCGCGGTGTTCGCGCTGGCCCGTGGCCCCGGTCTGGCGGCGACGGTGGACTGGGCGAGATGGCAGGCCCAGGCGGGCGTTGGACCGGGCTTCCTGGCCCAGACCCTGCTGGCTTTCTGCGCCATGTTCTGCCTGCCGCGTCAGTTCCACATTGCCGTGGTCGAGTGCGAGGAACCGGCCGATCTGGCCCGCGCCCGCTGGAGTTTCCCGCTGTACATGATCGTGGTCTGCCTGGCGGTGCCGCCGATCGTCGCCGCCGGCCTGCATCTGCCCGCGGTGCGCGAGGGCGGGGCCGACGCCTGGCTGCTCAACCTGCTGCTCGCCAGACACGAGCGCGGTCTGGCCTTGCTGGGATTCATCGGCGGTTTTTCCGCGGCCACCGGCATGGTCGTGGTCTCGGCGGTGGCGCTGTCGACCATGATCAGCAACGACTTGGTGATGCCGGCCCTGCTGCGCGTGCGGGCCCTGCGGCTGGAGCAACGCAGCGATCTGTCGCAATGGGTGCTGATCATTCGCCGGCTGGCGATCATCGCGCTGTGCCTGCTGGCCTACTGCTATTACCGCCTGGCGGGCGATGTGGAGAACCTCGCCGCCACCGGTCTGCTCGCCTTTGCGGCGGTGGCACAGTTCGCGCCGCCGATCGTCGCCGCCCTGTACTGGCGCGGTGCCAGTCGGCAGGGCGTGGCGGCCGGGCTGTCGGCGGGTTTCGCCCTGTGGGCCTACACGCTGCTCCTGCCGGCCTTGGACACCGGCGCCGGTTGGGTACAGGAGGGGCCCTGGCATCTCGGCCTGCTGCGCCCGCACGCGCTGCTCGGCCTGGACGGACTCGATGCCGTCACCCACGGGACGGTCTGTTCGCTGCTGGCCAACGTGGCCTGTCTCATCGTGGTCTCGATGCGTCGGCATCCTTCGCTGGAGGAGCGCCTGCAGGCGGCGCTGTTCGTCGCGCCCGCACGGCTGGGTGGCGTCGGCAGCGGCGATTGGCGCGGCAGGGTGACCGTGGGCGACCTGCGTACCATCGCCGAGCGCATCGTCGGGGAACGCGGCACGCGCCGCGCCTTCGACGAGGCCGGCGCGCATCGCGGCAAACCGCTACAGCCGAACGAGGCCGCCGACCGCGCGCTGATCCAGACCACCGAGCGCCTGCTCGCCGGCGCGGTCGGCGCGGCCAGCGCGCGACGCATCCTGATGGGCGCCCTGTCGGGCACCGGGCTGGACCTCGCCGAGACGGTGGCGCTGCTGGACGAAACCTCGCAGGAGCTGCGCTTCAACCGCGAGCTGCTGTCGACCACGCTCGAGAACGTCTCGCAGGGCATCAGCGTGGTCGATGCGGACATGCGTCTGGTGGCCTGGAACCGGCGCTACGTGGAACTCTTCGGTTACCCCGAAGGCATGGTGCGCATCGGCATGCCGGTGGCCGAGCTGATCCGCTGGAATGCCGAACACGGCGAATGCGGCCCCGGCGAAGTGGCCGAGCACGTCGCCAAGCGCATCCGCCATCTGCGGGCCGGCACGCCGCACCTGTTCCAGCGCGTGCGGCCGGACGGCACGGTGATCGAGATGCGCGGCCGCGCGCTGCCCGGCGGCGGCTACGTGACCACCTATTCGGACGTGACTGCCTACAAGCGTGCCGAGCAGGCCCTGATCGAGGCCAACGAGACGCTGGAGCAGCGCGTCGAGCAGCGTACCGCCGAGCTCTCCGAGGCGCTGATCGCGGCAGCCGCCGCGCGTCGTGAGGCGGAGGCCGCCAACCTCTCCAAATCGCGCTTCCTCGCCGCCGCCAGCCACGACCTGCTGCAGCCCCTGCATGCAGCCAGACTGTTCGCCACCGCCCTGCGCCACCAGCCGGGACTGGATGCCGCCTCCGGCGAGCTGGCCGAGCGCATCGACGCCTCGTTCCGTGCCGCCGAGGATCTGCTCGACGCCCTGCTCGACGTCTCCCGCCTGGATACCGGCCACTACCAGCCCGAGCCCGGCGACATCGCCCTCGGGGAACTCTTCGCTTCGCTCAAGGCACAGTTCGCGGTGGTGGCGTTGCAGCGCGGCCTGCGTCTGCGCGTGGCCGTGACGCGACTGGCGGTGCGCAGCGATCCGCAGCTGCTGCGTCGGGTGCTGCAGAACTTCCTGTCCAACGCGTTGCGCTATACCCGCAGCGGCGGCGTGCTGCTCGGCGCGCGGCGGGTGGGCGGCGAGGTGCGGATCGAGGTATGGGACACCGGCCCCGGCATCGCCACCGAGCAGCACGTGCGGATCTTTGCCGAATTCCAGCGTCTGGAGCGGCCCTCGCCGTGGGGTGAGAAGGGGCTCGGGCTCGGGCTTTCCATCTGCGAGCGCATCGCCGGCATGCTCGGCCACCGTCTGGAGCTGCGCTCGGCCGAGGGCCGCGGCAGCTGTTTCTCAATCCGTGTGCCACGCGGTACGCCGCCGCCGCCGCCGCGACCTGCGGCCGGCGCGGAGGACATGACCGGTATCGTCGTCGCGCCATTGCCGCTGCGCGTCCTGTGTCTGGACGACGACCCGGTGATCCTGGAAGGCATGCAGGCGCTGCTCGCACGCTGGGGCGCCACCTGCGTGGCCGTGCAGCATCCGGACGCGTTGGAGGCGGCGCTGCGCGAGGCGGGGGTGGACCTGCTCCTGGTCGATTACCACCTTGCCGAAGGCAATGGCATCGAGGCACTCGCGCGTCTGCGCGAACGCCTCGGCACGTTGCCACCGGTGGCGCTGGTCACCGCCGACGGCAGCAGCGCGCTCAAGCAGCAGGCGCGCGCTCTGGGTTACACCGTGCTGCACAAGCCGGTGCGGCCGGCGGCCTTGCGCGCGTGGCTGGCGGCGCATGCGCGCCGGCGGGCATCCGCCTCCGGCGAGGCCTGAAAGGCGAAGATCATTCGGCGATTTCCGGCGGCAACGGAGAAGGTTCGACCGCGAGCTGGTTTGCCGCCAGCGCCACCTGCGTGCGGTTGTTGACGCCGAGCTTGCGCATGATCGCGGTCATGTGCGCCTTGACCGTGGCTTCGGAAACGCCGAGTTCGAAGGCGATCTGCTTGTTGAGCAGACCCGCGGCGATCATCCCCAGCACGCGGAACTGCTGCGGCGTGAGCTGCGCGATGCGGGCGGCCACCTCGGCCTCGCCGGCCTTGAATTCGGCACGTTCCTCGCGCAGGCGCGGGGGCAGCCACAGGCCGCCCTCGAGCACGGCGCGGATGGCCTGGGCGATTTCCCCACCGGCGGCCGACTTGGGCACGTAGGCGACGGCGCCGTGGGCCAAGGCGCGGCGGGCCACCAGCGCTTCCTCGTGCGCGGACACCACCATTACCGGCAGCTCCGGATAGTGTCCGCGGATGTGCGCCAGGGCCGAATAGCCGTGGGCGCCCGGCATGTGCAGATCGAGCAGCAGCAGGTCGGCCTGGGCGTGGCGTTCGAGCAGCGCGAGCAGGGCGCCGATGCTTTCCACGCCGTGCACCTGCGCCTGCGGCAGCGCCTGTTGCACCGCACGCTGCAGGGCGTCGCGGAACAGCGGGTGGTCGTCGGCGATCAGGATCTCGGTCATGCGGCCGAAACTGCCCGAAGCGCCGTGAGCGGCGGGTCGTGGGCGGGCTTCCATGCGCCGTCTGTCCGCCGTGGAAAGCGATCGTGCGGCAGCGGCTGCCGCGTGTCTTCGCCAGTCATTTGATCAGCCGCTCATCAACCAGTGTCTTGACGACCGAAGGGTCGGCCAGGGTGGAAATGTCGCCGAGCTGGTCGGGCTGGTTCTCGCCGATCTTGCGCAGGATGCGGCGCATGATCTTGCCCGAGCGCGTCTTCGGCAGCGACGGTGCCCACTGGATGTAGTCGGGCGTGGCGATCGGACCGATCTCCTTGCGCACCCAGGCGATGAGTTCCTTGCGCAGCTCCTCGCTGCCGGTCTCGCCGGCAATCAGGGTGACATAGGCGTAGATGCCCTGGCCCTTGATCTCGTGCGGGCAGCCCACCACCGCCGCCTCGGCCACCTTCGGATGCGCGACCAGCGCGCTTTCCACCTCGGCGGTGCCGATGCGATGGCCGGAGACGTTGATGACGTCGTCGACGCGGCCGGTGATCCAGTAATAGCCGTCCTCGTCGCGGCGTGCGCCGTCACCGGTGAAGTACATGCCCGGATAGGCGCTGAAATAGGTCTCGATGAAGCGCTGATGATCGCCATACACGGTGCGCATCTGGCCCGGCCAGGAATCGGTGATCACCAGGTTGCCCGCGGTGGCGCCTTCGAGCACGTTGCCGCCGGCGTCGACCAGCGCCGGCTTGATACCGAAGAACGGCAGCGTGGCCGAGCCGGGTTTGAGGTCAGTCGCGCCGGGCAGCGGCGAAATCAGAATGCCGCCGGTCTCGGTCTGCCACCAGGTGTCCACGATCGGGCAGCGTTCGTCGCCGACCACGCGGTAATACCACTCCCAGGCTTCCGGATTGATCGGCTCGCCCACCGAACCCAGCAGGCGCAGCGACGCGCGCGAGCACCGCTTCACCGGCGCCTCGCCCTCGCGCATCAGCGCGCGGATCGCGGTCGGGGCGGTGTAGAAGATCGTCACCTGGTGCTTGTCGATGACCTGCCAGAAGCGGCTCACGTCCGGGTAGTTGGGCACGCCGTCGAACATCAGCGTGGTCGCGCCGTTGGCGAGCGGGCCATAGACGACGTAGCTGTGGCCGGTGATCCAGCCGACGTCGGCGGTGCACCAGTAGATGTCGTCCTCGCGCAGGTCGAACACGCATTCGTGCGTGTAGCTGGCATAGACGAGATAGCCGCCCGAGGTGTGCAGCACGCCCTTGGGTTTGCCGGTGGAGCCGGAGGTGTAGAGGATGAACAGCGGATGCTCGGCCTCCACCGGCGTGGCCGGGCAGTCGGCGCTCTGGCCTTCCGTCAGCACGTGCCAGTAGCGGTCGCGCGGCGACTGCATCGGCACCGCGCCGCCGGTGCGGCGCACCACGACCACGGTTTCCACGCTGCTGGTGCCGGGGCGCTCCAGCGCGGCGTCGACGTTGGCCTTGAGCGGAATCCTGCGTCCGCCGCGCACGCCCTCGTCGGCGGTCACCACCACTTTGCATTGCGAGTCGGCGATGCGCCCGGCCAGCGAGTCGGGCGAGAAGCCGCCGAACACCACCGAATGAATCGCGCCGATGCGCGCGCAGGCGAGCATCGCCACCGCGGCCTCGGGGATCATCGGCAGGTAGATCGCCACACGGTCGCCCTTGGCCACGCCCAGGTGCTTCAACGTGTTGGCGAACTTGCACACCTCCGCATGCAGCTCGCGATAGCTCAGGCGGCGCGACTCGTTCGGGTCGTCGCCCTCGAAGATGATCGCGGTCTTCTCGCCGCGCTCGGCCAGATGCCGGTCCAGGCAGTTGGCGGCGACGTTGAGCTGGCCGTCCTCGTACCAGCGGATGTGCAGGTCCTTGGCGTCGTAGGAGACGTCCTTGATGCGGGTCGGCTGACGCGTCCAGTCCAGCCGCGTCGCGATCCTGGCCCAGAAGCCTTCGGGGTCGCGGATCGACTCCTCGTACAGGCGCCGGTAGTCGTCCTTGCGGATGCGGGCCTTGGCGGCGAATTCGGGTTTGACCGGATAGACATGGCTCATGGCGATCTCCTGGCGATCCTTTGAGAAAACGCGTCTGCTTCGAGTTTAGCCGCAGGCTTTGCGGGGCCACGGAAGTGGCGATGATCGACTTTGGTCGAGCATCGACCATTCGCCAATAGCCGGTCGCGCCGCAGCATGCCCATGCTCGGCCCGCATCGGTCTTTTGGGGAAGGGAGGGCAATCGATGGCCATGAACAGGCAAGTGCGCCGACGCAGGCTGCTCGCGATCAGCATCACCTGCGGACTGCTCGGGGTGTCACTCGCGGCGCCGGCGGCGGTCGACCAGAGCAAGAAAAAGCACGCGGCGACCACCACCCACGAGCAGCAGCTCGAGGCACGGGTCAACCAGCTCGAACAGGAACTGGCCGAGCTGAAGGCCATGATCCAGGAACAGAAACAGACGACCGTGCAGGCCAGCCAGACCGCGCAGGCGGCGCAGGCCACCGCCGAGGCGACCCAGACCAAGGTTGCCGCGCTGCCGCCGCCCGCCAAGTCGCAGTTCAGTACCGCTCCGGGCGTGTCGGTGGCCTTCCATGGCCTGTTGAGCGCCACCGCATTCGGCGAAAACCGCCGCTTCGGCTTCGGCAACGGCCAGAATGCCGAGTACCCGATCGCCGGCAAGAGCGGTTCGCTGAGCGGCATCGACGTGCGCAACACCCGCTTCTGGTTCGACATGACCGGTCCCCAGCTGGGCGGTGGCTGGAGCGGCGGCGGGCATCTGGAAATGGATTTCTTCGGCGGCTTCAACGGCACCGGCCCCTATGCCCGCCAGCAGACCACGCCGCGCCTGCGCCAGGCCTACATCGACCTCACCAATCCGGAGAACGGCAGCGTGGTGCGCATCGGCCAGCAATGGAACCTGCTGACCCCGCTGGACAACCTGCCGGTATCGCTCGCCCACATCGCCTTTCCACTCGGCTTCTCCACCGGCATTCTCGGCTGGCGCTATGCGGGCGCGGTATGGATGCAGGATCTCAATCGCGGCGGGGATGGCCCGAAATGGCGGCTGGACGTCGGCGCCTTCGACGGCAACTGGAGCGGCCCGGACAACAACACCGATTTCTTGAGCGCCGGCAACGCGGACTTCCGCCCGCAGATCGAGGCGCGGTTGCACGTGCAGGGCAAGGGCTGGCTGGCCTATGCCGTGGGTCACTACGCGACCGTCGACCTGCGCGGCACCCAGGGCACCGCGCCGACGCCGATACGCGACAAGCTCACCAGCACCGCCTTCGAACTCGGTGGCCAGTGGAAGCCCGGTCCGTGGACATTGAAAGGCCAGGCCTATACCGGCAAGGCGCTGGGCCAGACCTTCGGCGCCCTCTCGCAGTTCGGCGACATCAAGGAGAAGGGCGGCTTCCTGCAGGTGTCCTACAACTTCACGCCGGTATGGAGCCTCAACGCCACCGCTGCGGTGGTCAAGCCGAACAAGGACGACGTGATCCGGTGGCTGGGCTATGGCTCCAATGGTTTCGTCCGCAACCGCCAGGCGGCGCTCAGCCTGCTGTATGACGCGACCAGCTTCGCCTTCGGGCTGGAAGTCATGCACGACAAGCTCGACACCAACAAGGGTAACGGCGAAGAGACCACCGACGGCAACCAGATCAATCTGAGCGCGCTGTACCGGTTCTGACGGCCCGGTGCGCGGCGCCCGATGGCGGCGCCGCGCATCGTCATCCAAGCGAAAAGGGGGGAACCATGGCGAATACCGCAAACGCCGCCGGCGCGCCGGCGCTGGACGTCAGTCATCGGCGCGTGATCCTGGCCTCGAGTCTGGGCACCGTCTTCGAGTGGTACGACTTCTATCTGTACGGGTCGCTCGCCGCCGTCATCGGCAAGCAGTTCTTCTCCGCGCTCAACGAGGCCAGCCAGATGGTGTTCTCGCTGCTCGCCTTCGCCGCGGGCTTCGCCGTGCGTCCGTTCGGCGCGCTGGTGTTCGGCCGGCTGGGCGACCTGGTCGGCCGCAAGTACACCTTCCTGATCACCATCCTGATCATGGGCTTTTCCACCTTTCTGGTCGGCGCGTTGCCGGGCTATGCCTCGATCGGCGTGGCCGCGCCGGTGCTGCTGATCGCGCTGCGCCTGTTGCAGGGCCTGGCGCTCGGCGGCGAATACGGCGGCGCGGCGACCTACGTGGCCGAGCATGCGCCGCCGGGCAAGCGCGGGCTCTACACCAGCTTCATCCAGATCACCGCCACTTTCGGCCTGTTCCTGTCGCTGCTGGTGATCCTCGGCTGCAAGCTGTGGCTGGGCGCGCGCTTCGACGTCTGGGGCTGGCGGGTGCCGTTCCTGATCTCGGCGGTGCTGCTGGCGGTATCGGTTTACATCCGCATGCAGCTCAACGAGTCGCCGGTGTTCCAGCAGATGAAGGCCGAGGGCAAGCATTCGAAGGCGCCGCTGACCGAGGCGTTCCTGCGCTGGGACAACCTCAAGCTGGTGATCCTGGCCTTGCTGGGCGCCACCGCGGGACAGGCGGTGGTGTGGTATTGCGGGCAGTTCTACGCCATGTATTTCCTGGGCTCGATACTGAAGATCGACGCCACCACCACCCAGCTACTGGTCGCCACCGCGCTGCTGGCCGCCACGCCGTTCTTCGTGTTCTTCGGCTGGCTTTCCGATCGTGTCGGCCGCAAGCCGGTGGTGCTGGCCGGCTGCCTGCTGGCCGCGCTCACCTATTTCCCGATCTTCAAGGGCCTGACCCACTTCGGCAACCCGGCGATCGAAGCCGCCGCCGCCGCCGCGCCGGTGACGGTCAAGGCCGACCCGGCCTCGTGCAGCCTGCAGATCGACCTTGCCAACACCAAGACGTTCACCAGCTCCTGCGACGTGGCCAAGAGCGTGCTCACCAAGCGCGGCGTGCCCTATCGCAACGAGGCCGCGCCGGCCGGCACGCTGGCCGTGGTGCGGGTGGGCGAGCACGAGATCACCGCGTTCGAAGGCGGCGGCTTGCCCAAGGCGGAATTCCAGGCCCGCAGCAAGGCCTTCGCCGACCAGCTCGGTGCCGTGCTCAGCGCCGCCGGTTACCCGGCCAAGGCCGATCCGGCGCGGATCAACTACGTCATGGTGTGGTTGCTGCTCACCGTGCTGGTGCTCTACGTGACCATGGTGTACGGCCCGATCGCGGCCTGGCTGGTGGAGATGTTTCCCACCCGCATCCGCTACACCTCGATGAGCCTGCCCTACCACATCGGCAACGGCTGGTTCGGCGGTTTCCTGCCACCGGTGGCCTTCGCCATCGTCGCCGCCACCGGCAACTTCTACGCGGGGCTGTGGTATCCGGTGGTGATCGCGCTGATGACCTGCGTGATCGGCGGGCTGTTCGTCCGCGAGACCCGCGACGTGGACATCGTCGGCTGATCATCCGTTTCCCCGTGCGGCGCGTTCCGTGCAGCGTCGCACCGGGATGCGGTGCTGTGCGTGCGGTAGCGGAAACGCGCCGCGCGGACGACCTACGATCGCCTTCTGACGGAGTGCGAACGTGTCGTCATCTCTCCCGCAGAATCGCCCATCGTCGCGGCCACTCGCCTGGCCGGCACTGCTGCTCGATCATGTGAAGCCGGTGCGGGTGCCGCTCTTGATCCTGGCCGTGGCCGGCACCCTGGTACTGGCGGTCGACCAGGTCCGCGAGCTCTTCCTGATGGTGATATGGACCGATCCCGATGCGGGCCGCTACGGCTGGCTGCTCGCCGGCTGCGCATCCACCGAGCCTTGCCGCGCGTGTCTTGGTTGCTGCGACGGCATCGGCGTAGGCTGGAAAGCATGTCCGAGATCGAGAAACCCGCCCGGCGCATCAAGGGCCGTGGCGCCGCGTCCTTCACCGTCGGCCGCTTCGAGCGGCGCACCTACCAGGCCGAGGACGACGGCTGGCATCACGAGGAAGAAGCCGCGCCGCGCCTGCCTACGCAAGTGCGCGAGGACATCGCGCGCAGTGTCATCAGCCGCAACGATTCGCCCGACGTCGGCTTCTCGCAGTCGGTCAATCCGTACAAGGGCTGCGAGCACGGCTGCGTGTACTGCTTCGCGCGGCCGAGCCACGCCTATCTCGATCTCTCGCCGGGGCTCGACTTCGAGACCAAGCTCTTCGCCAAGACCAACGCCGCCGCGCGGCTGCGCGAGGAGCTGGCCAGGCCCGGTTACCGCTGCAGCCCGATCGCGCTCGGCATCAACACCGACGCCTATCAGCCGATCGAGCGGCGCTACCGCGTCACCCGGCAATGCCTGGAAGTGTTCGCCGAGACGAACCACCCGGTCAGCTTCGTCACCAAGAGCGCGCTGATCGAACGCGATCTCGACCTGCTCGCCGAGATGGCGCGGCGCGGCCTGGTCAGCGTGCATTTCTCGGTGACCACGCTCGACAACGCGCTCGCCTCGCGCATGGAGCCGCGGGCCAGCGCGCCGCACGCGCGGCTGCGCGCCATCGAGCGCCTGAGCGCGGCCGGCGTGCCGGTCGGCGTGATGGTCGCGCCGGTGATCCCGATGATCACCGACCGCGAACTGGAGGCCATCCTGGAAGCCGCTTACGAGCACGGCGCGCGCTCGGCCGGCTACGTGTTGCTGCGCCTGCCGCACGAGCTCAAGGACATCTGGCGCGAATGGCTCGGCATCCATTTCCCCGACCGCGCCGAGCACGTGATGAGCCTGATCCGGCAGATGCGCGGCGGCAAGGACTACGACAGCGCCTTCGGCACGCGCATGCGCGGCGAAGGTCCGTTCGCCCAGCTCATCGCGCAGCGCTTCGCCAAGACGGCGCGCCGGCTCGGCTACGGCGCGCCGCCGGCACTCAACAGCGGTGATTTCATGCCGCCACGCAAGGCCTCGCCGCAGGGCGAGCTGTTTTGACTGCTCAGTCGGCGTTGCGGTCTGCCGCGCGTTCGATCTTGCGGTCACGGCGCCAGGCGTTGATCGCCAGGCCCGCGCCGAGCAGCAGGCCGGCGCTGATGAATAGGAAGGACAACGCCGGCAGGCCGAATACCGTGGGCCCGCCCTGCACGCGGGCAGTGAGCGCCGCGGCGATCACCAGCGCGGCCATGATCACGCCCGCACTGATGCGGTTGGCAATCTTCTGCAGGCTTTCCATCATGCGCGATTCCTCGAGCCCGTCGATGCGCACGCGCAGGCGGTTCTCGGCCAGGGTGCGCAAAATCGCGGCGACGTGCTGCGGCGTGTGGCGTGCCAGTTCCTGCAGGTCCAGCCATTCGCTGGCCAGATTGGAGGGGCTGAGCGTGCCGAGCGCATGCCGGCGCAGCACGTGCTCCAGATGCGACTCCACCGCGTCCCGGGTCTTGAGGCCCGGATCGAGCGCGCAGGTCACCGCCTCCAGGTTGAGCAGAGTCTTGCCGAGCAGGCTGAGTTCCGGCGGCGGACGCAGCCCGCAGGCCGCGCCCACGCGGGTGAGTTCCAGCACCAGGCGTCCCTCGGAAGGATGCTGGTTATCGCGGTCCGTGCCGGCATAGGCGGCCACCAGCTGCTCGACCTGTCGCCGGTACTGCCCATGGCGGAAGTCTTCGAGCGGCGTCCCCAGCGATTCGCTGATCTCGCCGACCTGGTCGCCGTCACCGGAAATCGCGCCGAGCAGCAGCTTGAGCAATGCCTGCCGGGTGCGCGGCACCAGCCGCGCGACCATGCCGAGATCAAACAGCGCCAGCCGGTGGTCATCCATCAGCAGCACGTTGCCGGGATGCGGGTCGGCATGCACCAAACCGTGCACGAAGACCTGGTCCAGATAGGCGCGCAACAGCTGCAGGGCTTGCTCCTTGAGCGGATGCTCCAGCCGCCGCAGCGGCGGAATGCGGGTCACCTTGATGCCGTGCACGCGCTGCATGGTCAGCACGCGCGTGGTACTGAGATCCTCCAGCGGGGCGGGCACGAACAGCAGCGGGTAGTCGCGCAGGTTGCGGGCGAAGCGGCGCAGGTTGTCCGCCTCCTGCTCGAAGTTGAGTTCGCTGGCCAGGCTGTGCCGCAGCTCGCCGACCAGCTCGGTGAAACCGTAGCGACGGCCGATGTCGGTCATCCGGTCCGCGGCCCCGGCGAGCTGCTCGAGAATGGCCAGATCATCACGCAGGGTCTGCGCGATGTGCGGGCGCTGCACCTTGAGCACCACCTCGCGGCCGTCGCGCAAGCGCGCCGCGTGGACCTGTGCCACCGAGCCGGCCGCCAGCGGCTCGTCGTCGAAATCCGCGAACAGGGTGTTGATGCGCACATCGAGCTCTTCCTCGATGATGCGGCGCACCTCTTCCACCGGCACCGGCGACACCGCATCCTGCATGCGCTCGAGCGCCTCGATGTAGGCGGGCGGCACCAGGTCGGGCCGGGTCGACAGCAGCTGGCCCAGCTTGACGAAGGTGGGTCCCAACGCCTCGAGATCGCGCACGAAGGCTTCGGGCTGGCCCGCCGGCTCGGCCGCGATCGTCTCGTCGGCCAGCAGCGAGGCCTGCGGGTCGAGCTCGAGTCCGCTGAACAGCCCGGCCTTGCGGTAACGCAGCAGGAAGGCACCGATTTGCGCGTACCTGGACAGACGGCTGGTTTCGTTCACCTTCAAGTCTCCGCGCTTCGGCGCCCGGCAGTGATTTTCAAATTGGCAGGGCCTGACCGGGGTCGTGGACAGACCCCGGTCGCCCTGGACAGCGAAGGTCAGCCGCTCGAACGGCTCGAGGCCGGCGCCTGGCCGCCTTCATCGTCCACGCCGCGGGTGTAGACGATCTTCTTGCTGTCGCCTTCGCAGCTGCCGACCACCTTGCCGTCCTTGTCGTCGGCCTGGTCGGCGGGCACCACTTCCAGGCTGTAATGCGGGATGTTCTTGGCCTTCAGTTTGGCGTCGATCTGCGCCTTCACTTCGTCGCACGAGGCATGGGCGAATACGGGCAGCAGGGAGGCCAGGAGCAGCGCGGGCAGTTTGTTCATGACTCGGGACTCCGGCAGTGGGCAGGTGGATGGCACGCTCCGCAGCAGGCCACGCCTGCGCGTCGGGGCGCCGACCATGTTGCCGGCCGACGGTGGTGCCGATGTGAAGCCCGGAGGGCGTGCGATGACGCCGGCGCAGGCGGCCAGTGAAGCGGGCCATCGGGAATGGTTTCGTATCCATCCACAGCACCGCCGCGCCTTGTGGGGACTGCATGTATGCAGTAAATTCAAATCTCACTTCACCGAGAGCGTCATGCCGCACGCCACGCGGGTAGCGATCAAGGACCCCTCCAGCCAGCTCGACGCCCCCGGGTTGCGGGCATTCTTCCGTCTCGCCGAAGCCTGGAAACTGCGCGCTGCCGAGCAGCGACGCCTGCTCGGGGATCCGCCCGAATCCACCTTCTACAAGTGGAAGCGGCTGCAGCAGGGGCCGCTCAGCCGCGACACCCTGGAGCGCATCAGCTACCTGCTCGGCATCTGGAAGGATCTGCAGATTCTGTTTCCCGATCCGGCACAGGCCGACGCCTGGTTGCGCAAGCCCAATCAGGCCAGCCTTTTCGGCGGCCATTCGGCGCTGGAGCGCATGCTCTCGGGCAACGTGGCCGATCTCTACGTGGTACGCCAGTATCTCGATGCCCAGCGCGGCTGGGGCTGAGCGCGGCGCATGCACGCCGTCGCGGCCGGCGATACCGGCAGCGCGGATACTTTCCGGCATGGATACGCAAGCACCCGAGCCGCCCCGGCGGCGCATCCGCTGGCAGCAGGCCTGGCGCATCGTCTCGAGCCGGTTTCCGCCGGTGGGCGTGTTCGACCGCATCGCCGATCCGGCCGATCTGGACGCGGTGTTCGCCCTCGAGGCCATGACCCACCCGCGCCTGCGCGAGGAGGCCGGCGCACTGGCACTGATTCCCGCCGCAAGACGCATCAGCGGGCCCGGATCGACCCCGGTGATGGCGGCCTTCACGCATCTCAATCCGGAAGGGAGTCGTTTCTCGGACGGCAGCTGGGGCGTGTTCTACGCCGCCCACCGGCTGGAGACCGCCATCGAGGAAACCGTCTATCACCGCGAGCGTTTTCTCGCGGCTACCGCCGAACCGGCCTGCGAACTGGAGATGCGCTGTTACCGCACCCGCGTGAACGGCAGTCTGCACGACATCCGCGGCGGCTGGAAGGCCGCGCACGATCCGGACGTCTATACGGCCAGCATCGCACTCGCGCGCAGGCTGCGGGCGAGCGGTTCGGATGGCATCGTGTATGACAGCGTGCGCGATCCGGGCGGCGAATGCGTGGCCGCCTTCTACCCGGACGTGGTCGGTCCCTGCATCCAGGCCGAACACCTGCGTTATTGCTGGGATGGTGCGCGTATCGACAAGGTACTCACCGTCAACGCCCGTGAGCGGCGGCGCTGACGCTCGCGGGCACACTTCCCTGTGCCCCGCGTTTTTCTCATCCGTTGTTTAGAAGCGGTAGCCGAAGCTCAGGCCGTAGACCCACGGATCGACCTTGGCCTTGCCGACCTTGGCGCCGCCGACCTTGACGTCGCTTTCGATATCGATCCAGCGCACGTCGGCGGTGATCAGCCACTTGTCGGACAGCTTGAAATCCAGGCCGGCATGCGCGGCGACGCCCCAGCTGTCATCGATCTGCACCTTGGCGCCCTTGAGGATGCCGCGGCCCTTCTCGTCGAAGAAGTGGGTGTAGTTGACGCCCACGCCGACGAACGGCGAGATCTGGGCCTCGGGCATGAAGTGGTAGTTGACGCCGATGGTCGGCGGCAGGTGCTTGGTGCTGGCGGCCTTCTGGCCATTCAGCTTGACGTCGTGCTTGAACGGCAGCGCAGCCAGCACGTCCAGGCCGACGTTGGGGTTGAACATGTATTCGAGACTGGCGCTCGGCTTGGTGTCGTTGTTGATGTGCGCCTTCATGCCGGCGAGGGTACCGTTGTCGGATTTGGGATCGACGACATGGGCGCCAAAGCGGACCACCCAGTTGTCCTCCGCATGGGCGGCAGGCAGCGCGGCACAACCGAAGGCGGCGGCAAGTAGGGGCAGCAGGATCTTGGTTTTCATGGGGTTCGTTCCATTTGGGATTGATGCGGACGGCATTGTTGAAAAGGTTGTCATTGCGTTAATTGACGCTGGTCATGTTTGCCCGCCAGGCTGACGTCCCTGCGACGAGACGCCGCGCCGGCGGCCTCGGACAGCGGCACGGGTGTGCAAAGGCGCGCCGGCTTGGTCCGTGCCGGGAGATCATCGGCCGGCCGAACGGGCAGCGATCAATGGGAATCGAGGGATGGACATGCAGCTACCTTCCACTGCGATCCTGGGCGCCGGGCTGATGGGCATCGGCATCGCCGTGCATGTCGCCCGCCACGGCCACGGCGTGCGGCTTTTCGATCCCGATCCGGCGCGCTTGCAGGCGATTCCCGCGGCGGCGCGGGGCATCCTTGCCGAGCTCGCCGATGCTGGCCGGTTCGATCCCCAGGACACCGACGCCGTGCTCGCCCGTCTCGATACGGCCGAGCGGCTGGCCGACGTGGCCGACGCCGGCTGGCTGATCGAGGCGGTGCCCGAGCGGTTGCCGCTCAAGCAGGCGCTGTATGCGGAGCTGGAAGCCCTGATCGACGCCGGCGCGATCATCGCCAGCAATACCAGCGGACTGCCGCCGGACGAGCTCGCCGCGCGCATGCGCCATCCCGAGCGGCTGCTGATCGCCCATTTCTGGAACCCGCCGCATGTCATTCCGCTGGTGGAGCTGGTGCCGGGCAGTGCCACCGACCGCGCCTTGCTCGAGCAGGTCCGCGGCTGGCTCGACGGCATGCAGCTGGAGGCCGTGGTGCTGGAGAAGGCCGTGCCGGGTTTCATCGGCAATCGGCTGCAATTCGCCCTGTTGCGCGAGGCGCTCGCCATCGTGCAGAGCGGCATCGCCGATGCCGCCACGGTGGACCGGGTGGTGCGCGCCTCGCTCGGCCGCCGCTATGGGATGGTCGGTCCGCTGGAAGGCGCCGACATGGGCGGCCTCGATACCTTCGCCGACATCGCCCGTCACCTGCTGCCGCGACTGGCACAGGGCACCGACGGGCTGGACCTGCTCGAGCGGAAAGTGCGCGAAGGCAAGACCGGCGTGCGCAGCGGCGAAGGCTTCTACCGCTGGGACGACGCGCGGCGCGAGCGCATCGCGCAACGGCGCCTCCATCTGCTGCGCCACGGGCTCAAGCCCTAGGCCCGGCGCTGACGGCGGTGCGGGCCGGTCAGGTGTCGCTGCCGGCGGCGAAGCCCACGCGGGTACCGCGCTGGTACACGTGATCGGTCGCCAGCACGTCGGCGGCGGCAAGCGGCGGCTGTGCGGCAAGACGTGCGTAGAGCGGGGTGAAATCCGGTCGCGTCGCCGCGAACAGCTGCTCGAAGTCGTCGATCACGAAATAGGTCTGCTGGTAGCTGTCGATGCGGTAACGCGTGCGCATGACCCGTTCGAGATCGAAACCGATGCGGTTGGGCGCGGGCGATTCCAGGCTGTAGATGGATTCGCCCTTGGAGCTGACGATGCCGGCGCCATAGATGCGCAGGCCCTCATCGGTGCGGATCAGCCCGAATTCCACCGTGTACCAGTACAGCCGGGTCAGCAGGGTGAGTGCCTCGCGACCGATGGCGAAGGCCTTCATGCCGCCCTGGCCGTAGGCCTGCATGTAGTCGGCGAACACCGGATTGAGCAGCAGCGGCACGTGGCCGAAGAGGTCATGGAAGAGGTCGGGCTCGGAGAGGTAATCGAGCTGCTCGGGCTTCCTGATCCACCAGGTCACCGGAAAGCGACGGTGGGCCAGGTGATCGAAGAACACCTCATCGGGCAGCAGGCCTTCCACCGCCACCAGTGTCCAGCCGGTGGACCGGCCCAGCACCCGGTTGAGTTCGGAGAACTTCGGAATGCCGCCATCGCCCAGGCCGAAGCGGGTGACACCATCGAGGAACTCGCGGCAGGCGCGCCCGGGCAGCAGTTCGCACTGGCGGCGAAACAGCGCATCCCAGACGCCATGATCGGTGGGCGAGTAATCGGCCCACGGCTGTTCCACCACGCCGGTGGCGTAGACCGGCACATAACCGCGGTCGGTCTGCTGGTGTTCCACCCTGCGCTGGCTCGGCGTCGACATGGCAGCGGGCTCCTGACGGCCTTGTATTGCGCAAGCATAGTGCGCTTCAGGTGGCAATGGCGTGCATTTACTGTGCAAATATCGGCCCATGGCGCACTATACTTGCGCTCATCGACCATGGATTGACAGAAAATTGCCGTGCAGAGCCTCGACCGCACCGACCTGCGCCTGCTCGCCATCCTGCAGGCCGAGGGGCGCATCACCCAGGCCGAGCTGGCCGAACGCGTCAACCTGTCGCCCTCGGCCTGTCTGCGGCGCGTACAGCGCCTGGAGGCCGCCGGCGTGATCGTCGGCTATGCCGCCCGCATCGCCCCGGAGGCCGTCGGCCTCGGGCTGCAGGCTTTCGTGCGCGTGCAGCTTGCCCGGCACGAGGGCGAGGCCATCGCCCGTTTCGTCGAACGCCTTGCCGGTTGGGACGAGGTGGTGGCCTGCCATGCGCTGAGCGGCGACATGGACTATCTGCTGCAGGTGTACGTGACCGACCTTGCGCATTTCTCCCGCTTTCTGCTCGACCGGTTGTTGAACGAGGCGGGCGTGGCGGACGTCAATTCCAGCTTCGTGCTGCGTACGGTCAAATGCGCGCCGGGCCTGCCGCTGCCGCCGTCCTGATGCCGCCGCGGGCATCGCCTTGCCGTTAGACTTGCCCGAGCGATGAATACCCCCTCCGTACCCTCCGGCCGCGATCCGTGGCGCCCGCTGCGCTATCTGTGGCGCGTGCCCTGGCTGATCGCGCATGCGCTGCTCGGCGTGGTCCTGTGCGCGACCATCCTGACCTGGAATCGCGACCGGGTGATGCAGGACGGCCGCGAGCCTTTCGTGCACCGGATGATCCGCTGGTGGTCGACCGTGCTGCTGCGCATCTTCGGCATGCGCGCGGTGCGCTTCGGCCAGCCGCTGCCCGATCCGGTGCTGTTCGTCGCCAACCACACCTCCTGGCTCGACATCGAGCTTCTGCATGCCCAGCGCGCGGCCTGTTTCGTGGCCAAGGCCGAGATCGCGCGCTGGCCGCTGGTCGGCTGGCTGGCCGCCAACGGCGGCACCATCTTCCATCGCCGCGGCAGCAACCATTCGCTGGCGGCGGTGATGCAGATCATGGTCGAGCGTCTGCACGCGGGACGTTCGGTGGCGGTGTTTCCGGAAGGCGGCACCAGCCACGATGGCCACCTCAAGGTGTTCCATGCGCGCATCTTCCAGGCCGCGATCGATGCCGGCGTGCCGGTGCAGCCGGTGGCGCTGCGCTTTTCGCGCGGCGGCCGGCGCGTGATCGACGTCGGTTTTCGCGAGCACGAGAGCTTCATGGCCAACTTCTGGCGTGTGCTGGGCGAGGCGCCGCTGGATGCCGAGGTGCATTTCCTGGCCCCGGTGCCGGCCCTGGCCGAGGGGCGGCGGCGGATGGCCGATCTGGCCCGTGAGCGCATCGCCGCCGCGCTCGCCGATCCTGCGGAGATGCCGGCGGCATGAAGCTGCCGCGCGGTGAGGATTTCCGTCCGCCCTGGCCGCTGACCAGCGGCCATCTGCAGACCATGCTGTCTTCCAGTGGCGTGCGCCGGCGGCTGCTGCCCCGCGCGGCGCGGCAGGTCCAGCAGGACGCGGTGCCGGTCACCGTGGACGGCGGCGAGGGCGTGCGGCTGACCGGCGCGTTCACCGCGCAGCAGATCCAGGCTTCGCCGCGCGGGCTGGCCGTGTTGTTCCACGGCTGGGAAGGCAGCATCGATTCGACCTATGTGCTGCAGACCGGCAGCCGCCTGCTCAGGGACGGCTGGGACGTGTTCCGGCTCAACTTCCGCGATCACGGCGACAGCCACGGCCTCAACGAGGCGCTGTTCCATTCCTGCCGGCTCGACGAGGTGGTGCATGCGCTCGCCGACATCGCGCGGCGCTGGCCGACCCGGCCGCTGGCGCTCGCCGGGTTCTCGCTCGGCGGCAATTTCGCGTTGCGCGCGGCGCTGGCCGCGCCGGCCGCCGGCGTGCCGCTGGCCTACGCGCTGGCGGTGTGTCCGATCATCGATCCGGCCGAGGGGCTGTTCGCCCTGGAACGGCAGGCGCCGTGGTTCTACCACGCCTATTTCATGCGCAAGTGGCGCCAGTCGTTGCGCGCCAAGCAGGCGCTGTTTCCCGGGCACACCTATTTCGAGCTGGCCGAACTCAAGCAGGATCTGCGCGGACTCACCGCCGCGCTGGTCAGGCGGCACACCGACTTCGCCTCGCTGGAGGCGTACCTGGAAGGCTATTCGGTGGCCGGCGCGCGGCTCCGCGCGCTTTCCATTCCCGCCACCATCCTCACCGCGCGGGACGATCCGATCATTCCGGTCGCCGATTTCGAGCGGCTCGAACTGCCGCCGCAGGTGGAACTGGACATCGCCCGCTACGGTGGTCATTGCGGTTTCATCCGCGGCCGCGACATGACCAGTTTCACGGACGACTACATCGCCGCGCGTTTCAATGCCATCGCCGCCTGTGACTGGCCCGGGGGTCGGCGCGCGACCTGATCCGCTCTCACGAGGCCGGCCGACCGGCTTCGAAAAAGGAGAACCGCATGCGCTGCAAACCCCATGCCCTCTTTGCCGGTGTGTGCCTGCTGCTGGCGCATGTCGCCGCGGCCGGCGTACCCACGGGCTTGGCCCTGCCGCCGGGATTCGGGCTGACGGTATATGCCGAGTCCGTGCCGGGGGCACGCGAAATGGCGCAGGGCGCGCAAGGCACGGTGTTCGTCGGCTCGACGAAGGGCGAGGTCTATGCGCTGACCGATGCCGACCACAATGGCGTCGCCGAGCGGGTGCGGGTGATCGCGCGCGGCCTGCAGCTGCCGGTCGGCGTGGCCTTCCACGACGGCGACCTGTACGTTTCGGCGGTGAGCCGCATCTACGTGTTGCGCGACATCGAGCGGCATCTGGACGATCCGCCCGCGCCCGAGCTCGTCACCGACCGCCTGCCCGGCGAGACCCACCACGGCTGGAAGTTCATCGCCTTCGGTCCGGACGGGGCGCTTTACGTGCCGATCGGCGCGCCATGCAACATCTGCGATCCCGGCCCCGACCACGGCAAACTGATCCGCATGCGGCCGGACGGCAGCGGCTGGCAGGACGTGGCGCTGGGCATCCGCAACACGGTCGGTTTCGACTGGCAGCCCGAGACGGGACGACTGTGGTTCACCGACAACGGCCGCGACCTCATGGGCGATGATCTGCCCAGCGACGAGCTCGATCGCATCGACCGCCCCGGGCAGCACTTCGGCTATCCGTATTGCCATCAGGGCGACACGCCCGATCCCGAGTTCGGGCGCGGAAAGGATTGCCGGGACTACACGCCGCCGGTGCTCAAGCTCGGCGCGCACGTGGCCGCGCTCGGCATGCGCTTCTATACCGGGACGAGGTTTCCGCCCCGCTATCGCGGCGCGATCTTCATCGCCGAACACGGCTCATGGAACCGTACCCGCAAGGCCGGCTATCAGGTCGTCGTGGTGCGCTTCGAACATGGTCGCGCGCTGCCGCCCGAGCCCTTCCTGATCGGCTTCGTCCGTGAGGAGAAGGCCCTCGGTCGACCCGCCGACGTCCTGGTGCTCGGCGACGGCAGTCTGCTGGTCAGCGACGATCTCACTGGCGCGATCTACCGGATCGACTACCGGCCCTGAAAAAACCGATCCGCAGCGCGCCTGGCCGCTGCGGATCAGTCGTCGATCACTTCTTGCCCTTGCCGAGGCCGAGTTCGGCGCCGGTGGTCGGATTGACCGACGGATCGGAAAGCGTGCGTTTGGCCATCCGTTCCAGCATCGCCTGTTCTTCCGCAGGCAGCCGTACCTCGGGCATGCCGCTGCCGCCGTCCATGCCGAGCATGCGTTCGCGGTCGCTGACGACATTGAAGTTGTCGTCGCTGTTCCACGAACCGCGCATGTCGCCCTCGCCCTGCGAGGTGTTGATGTACATATTGGCGAACTCCGCTTTGCCAGCCAGCTTGCCGGGTGGGAAATTGGGCTGGATCGCATAGAGCGCCTTTTCGAACGACTGCTGGTGGGCGATCTCGCGCGTCATCAGGAAACCGAGTGCGTCGCGTATGCCCGGATCGGGCGTCACGTTGATCAGCCGCTCGTAGATGATCTTGGCGCGGGCCTCGGCGGCGATGTTGGTGCGCAGGTCCGCGGTCGGCTCGCCGATGTTCTCGATATAGCCGGCCGTCCACAGCTGCCCGGCCGAGTTGGTCAGCGCCGGCCCGCCGCCGTAGAGGATCTGGGTGACGTGCGAATCGTTGCCGGCCCCCTGCAGTTCGCGGAAGAGCTGCGCCTGCTCCTCCACGCCTTCGGCGAGCTTGCCCTTGGCGCCCTTGTTGAGCATGGCCACGATGGTGCCGATGACTTCCAGATGGCTGAGCTCCTCGGTGGCGATGTCCAGCAGCATGTCCTTGCGGCCCGGATCGTCCTCGGCCATGGCCTGGCTGAAATAGCGCACCGCGGCGGCCAACTCGCCCTGCGGCCCACCGAATTGTTCGAGCAGCAGGTTGGCCAGGGCCGGATCGGGCCGGGATACTCTCACCGTGTATTGCAGGCGTTTGTTGTGAGCGAACATGAAGGCTCCTTGTCGTCGGTGAAAAGCGGAAGGCGACGCGGCCGTGGGGAATCGAGCCGCCTCGCCCCGGATCACGTGGCAAGAGCCGTGCCGGCCCGCCGCCCAAGGCCCGATCGGCCAAGGGGGGCCGGGATGCCGGTAAGAAATGCCAAGACCAGGCAAGTTTTTCCAAAAACGCCTTCGGGCCTTCTTCACCGCCGGCCGGTAGCATGGAGCCATCCTTGAGCCGAGGAGGAACAACCATGTATCTGCGCAGTGAGAGTTTCGCCAACGGACAGCCCATCCCCTCCCGCTTCGCTTTCGCGCGCATCGGTCAGCCAGTGGAGCTGGCCGAAAACTTGAACCCGCACCTGGCCTGGGGCGAGGCGCCGGCCGGCACGCGTTCCTTCGTGATCACCTGCATCGATCCGGATGCGCCGAGCCGGCGCGACGATGCCAACCAGCCCGGCAAGACGCTGCCGGCCGATCTGCCGCGGACCGAGTTCGTGCATTGGCTGCTTGCCAACGTGCCGCCGGATTGCACGCAGTTGGCGGCCGGCTCCTGCAGCGCGGGCGTGGTGCCGCACGGCAAGCGCCAGCCGCCGGGCCCGCCGGGCAGCGTGCAGGGCCGCAACCATTACAGCGACTGGTTTGCCGGCGATCCGGACATGACGGGCGACTATCTGGGCTACGACGGTCCGTGTCCGCCCTGGAACGACAGCCGCGTGCACCACTACCACTTCGAGCTGCATGCGCTGGACGTGGCCCGTCTTGCGCTCGAAGCGGGCTTCACGCTCGACGATCTCCGCCGGGCGATGGCCGGCCACGTGCTCGCCAGCGCGGCCTGGGTGGGCACCTACACGCTCAATCCCGCCCTGGCCGGGACGGGCGGATAATTCAAGGCGATGGGGACGGGACTTTCACACGACGATGGCGTCGCGCTGCGCAGGATCGGCGCACACTGAAGCCCGCATCGGAAGCGATGCGGGTGCCCATCACGCCGCCTAAGGAGTCGCCGTCATGCTGCACTACGCCATCGTCTTCCTGATCATCGCCATCATCGCCGCCGTCCTGGGTTTCGGCGGCATCGCCGGCACCGCGGCCTGGATCGCCAAGGTATTGTTCGTCATCTTCCTGATCCTGGCGATCGTGTCGTTCTTCCGCCGCAGCACATGACCGTGCGGCCCATCGAGTCACCCCTTACCGGAGACCTGCCATGAACGAGAATCTGCAAAACGCCATGCCCGAGGACCTGTCGCACAAACTGGACAGCCGCATCGACCAGCGCGCCGAGCGCATCAAGCAGGCGACCTCCGAAGCGGTGGCCAGCGCCAAGGAAACCGTCGAGCACGTCGCCGACCGTGTCGAGAGCGGGGTCCATCACGCCACCGACAAGGCCGCCGCCGCCGCCCATCGCGCCACCGACAAGGCCAGCGAGCTGCGTGAGCGCAGCCGCGAGGCCTACGAGGAAGCGGTCGACCGCGCCGATGCCTGGCTGGATATCGCCCGTGATTACGTGCGGCGCAAGCCGGTGCAGTCGGTGGCGATGGCCCTGGGTGCCGGCTGGCTGCTCGGCCGCGTGCTGCGGCGCTGACCCCTTCCATGGCTGAGCCGGAACAGCCCGAGGCGCCGGGGGACAGCCGTCTGCTGGACGAGCTCGCGCGCCTCGGCCGCGGCATCAAGCATCTGTTCGGTGCCCAGCTCGGCCTGCTGTCCGCCGAGCTCGGGCTTGCCCGCGGCGCCATCGCATGGCTGCTGTTGACCGCGCTCTGCACGATCGTGGCGGCGGTCGGCAGCGGCTTGACCGCACTCGCGCTGGTGGGTGTGGCGCTGGCGCATTGGCTGGGCTCCTGGACCTGGGCGCTGGCGGTCTTGTTTCTGGTTCAGCTCGTGGTCATGCTGGGCTGCATGCTGCTGTTCAGACGTTGCCTGCACTGGATGAGCCTGCCGGCCACGCGCGCCGAATGGCGGTCCATGCTGCAGGAGAGCCGGGCGCGGGCCGAGGAGCGCATCCGCCGTGCCGAGCAGGAGGACACCCCGTCATGAATCTTTTCGCCCGCCATGCCCGTGTGCGTGAGGCCCAGGCGCGCCTGCGCCTGGCGCGCCGAGAGGTGCAGGAACCGGTCGCGGCCCTGCTGGTACGCGGCTACACCTACCCGCTCACCACGCTGGGCGTGGCTGCCGGCGTCGGCTTCGTGGCCGGCTGTGTGGGCGGCGGGCGTGCCGCGCCGGCACGGGCCGCGGCACCGCTGCTGCGCGGCGGTCTGTTCGAGCTGCTGCTGCAGGGCGCGCGCTGGTTCGCCACCACGCTGGAAGACGACGACACCCCATGACCGTACCCTTGGCCGTGCCGCCCTCCGCGCCCGAGCGGCCGGTGGATGCGGCCCCTGTACGGACCGCCGCCACGGTGCCGCCGCGCATGACCGGCCGGCACCTGGCGGCGATCCGTCACATGCTGGCCATCCTCTGCCTGCTGGCGCTGCTGTACACGGTCACCCTGGCGCGCGAGCTGATCATTCCGCTGCTCCTGGCCACCTTCCTGGGGCTGGCGCTCAATCCGCTGGTGGCCGGGGCCGCGCGGCGGGGCATCCCCCGCTGGCTGTCCTCGTGCGTGTTGATGCTGGCGCTGGTCGGCGGCATCGGCACCGGCATCGGCCTTTTGGCCCAGCCGGCGCTCGGCTGGTTCCACAACGTGCCGGCTGCGATCAAGAGTTTCGTGCCCAAGCTCAAGAGCCTGGCCGGTCCGCTGGAGGCGGCCAGCCGCGCCACCCAGTCGCTGGTCAGCGGCCAGGTGGTGCGCGTCCAGCCTTCGCGTCCGGTGGCGGTGGCGATCACCGCCTGGGACGTGATCGCCAAGGCGCCCAAGGTGCTGGCGGCGATCCTCACCGTGATCCTGCTGGTGTTTTTCTTCCTGGTGTTCGGCGACACCATCCTGCGCCGGCTGGTGCAGCTCACGCCCGGCTTCGGTTACCGCCGCCACACGGTGGCGATCGTGCGCGGCATCCAGAGCGAGGTCTCGCGCTACATCCTCACCACCGTGCTGATCAACGCCGCGCTGGGCCTCATCACCACCGGCATGCTGTGGCTCTACGGGATGCCCGACCCGCTGCTGTGGGGCACGGTGGCGATGCTCGCCAATTTCATTCCCTACGTCGGGGCGATCACCACCACCACGCTGCTGGCGCTGGTCGGGCTGATCCACTTCGACAGCGTCGGCAGCGCGTTGCTGCCGGCCTCGACCTTCGCCGGCATCACCATCCTCGAAGGCAACTTCTTCACGCCGATGATCCAGGGCCGGCGCATGCGGCTGTCGCCGATCGCGATCCTGCTGTGGCTGCTGGTCTGGGGCTGGCTGTGGGGCATTCCCGGCGCGCTGCTGGCGGTGCCGATGCTGACCAGTTTCAAGCTGATCGCCGAGCGCGTGCGCGGCTGGGCGTGGTTTGCGCGGCTGGTCCAGCGCTGAACGCTTTTTTCAGCGCGCGGCGAGCACGAGGAGCAGCACGGTGCCGAGCACGATGCGATACACCGCGAAGGCGGTGAAGCGGTGGCTGCGGATGTAGCCGAGCAGCCATTTCACCGCGGCGAAGGCGGTGACCGCCGAGACCAGGAAGCCGATGCCGAGCGCGCTCCAGTCCTCATGGCCGGCGCCGGTCTTGAGCGTCTTCAGGAGCTCATAGCCGGTGGCGGCGTACATGGTCGGGATGCCGACCAGGAAGGCGAACTCGGTGGCCGCCGCGCGTTCGGTAGTGCCGGCCAGCATGGCCGCGAAGATGGTCGCCGCCGAGCGCGAGGTGCCCGGAAAGATGCCGGCGAGCATCTGCGCCAGACCCACCCACACGGCCACCCGCCAGCTCACCGCCCGGCATGGCGGCCGCCCGGCGGCGATGCGCTCGGCGGCGAGCATCCACACGCCGCCCAGGATCAGCGCCCAGGCCACCGGCGTCACCGTCTCGGGCAGTTTGAAGCCGAGTTTCACCGCGACGAAGCCGAGCCCGGCGGTGATCAGGAAGGCGAGGGTCAGTTTGGCGAGGTAGTCGCGGTGGGCCGGCACGCGCCAGCCGGTGAGCAGTTCCCGCAGCCGCTCGCGGTAGATCAGCGTCACCGCCAGGATCGCGCCGGCCTGGATGCCGACGTTGAACAGGTCCGAGCGCGCGCCGAGCCAATGTTCGGCGATGAGGAGATGGCCGGTGGAGGAGATCGGCAGGAACTCGGTGATGCCTTCGATCAGGCCGAGCAAAACCACGACGACGAGTGCCACGCGCGCGCTCCGCAAAGTCACGGGGAAAACGGCGCCTGGCGCCGGGCGGCCTAGCTTACGCAAATCGCGCGCAAAGCGCGGACGTGGCGAGGTTTTTCGGAGCTTCGATACGAAGCCACGGATGCACCATCTTCGCGCAATCATTGCACCTTTAAGGTTCAAAAAGGAGCCGCGAGGGGGTGGTGTCCGCGCCCTGGGCCGGCATCGGCGGTCTTGCCAGGGCTGGCATGGGCATTGCTAAATGGTCTTGCGTTTCCACCCCCGATCCAGAGGTTTCCATGCCCGCTCAACAAGTGCTCGATCTCATCGCCGAACACGAGATCGAGTTCGTCGATCTGCGTTTTGCCGACATGCTCGGCAAGCACCACCACGTCACCTTCCCCGCCCATGCCATCGACGAGTCGACCTTCGAGGACGGCAAGATGTTCGACGGCTCCTCGATCTCCGGCTGGAAGGGCATCAACGAATCGGACATGGTGCTGATGCCCGACCCGGACACTGCCTACGTCGATCCGTTCAGCGCGCACAAGCAACTGGTCCTGCACTGCGACGTGCTGGAGCCTTCGACCATGCAGGCCTACGGCCGCGACCCGCGCTCGATCGCCAAGCGCGCCGAGGCCTATCTCAAGTCCACCGGCATCGCCGACACCGCGTTCTTCGGCCCGGAGCCGGAGTTCTTCATCTTCGATTCGGTGCGCTGGCAGAACGACATGGGCCGCGTGTTCTACGAGATCACCTCCGAGGAGGCGGCGTGGAGCTCGCGCTTCAAGTACGACGAAGGCAACTCCGGCCACCGTCCCGGCGTCAAGGGCGGCTATTTCCCGGTCAGCCCGGTCGATTCGCTCGGAGACCTGCGCGCGGACATGTGCAAGGTGCTCGAATCGCTCGGCATCGCGGTGGAAGTGCATCACCACGAGGTGGCCAACGCCGGCCAGTGCGAGATCGGCACGCGCTTCAACACGCTGGTGAAGAAGGCCGACGAGCTGATCACGCTCAAGTACGTGATCAAGAACGTGGCGCACCAGAACGGCAAGACGGTCACCTTCATGCCCAAGCCGATCGTCGGCGACAACGGTTCGGGCATGCACGTGCACCAGTCGCTGTCCAAGGGCGGGCAGAACCTGTTCGCCGGCGATCTCTACGGCGGCCTCAGCCAGACCGCGCTGTGGTACATCGGCGGCGTGTTCAAGCACGCCAAGGCGATCAACGCCTTCGCCAATTCCACCACCAACAGCTACAAGCGCCTGGTGCCGGGCTTCGAGGCGCCGGTGATGCTGGCCTACTCGGCGCGCAACCGCTCGGCGAGCTGCCGCATTCCGTACGTGGCCAGTCCCAAAGGCCGGCGCATCGAGGTGCGCTTCCCCGACCCCGTGCAGTCGGGCTATCTCACCTTCACCGCGCTGATGATGGCGGGGCTGGACGGCATCCTGAACAAGATCGACCCGGGCGCGCCGGCCGACAAGGATCTCTACGACCTGCCGCCGGAAGAGGAGAAGAACATCCCGCAGGTGTGTTCCAGCCTCGACGCCGCGCTCGACGCGCTGGACAGGGACCGCGATTTCCTCAAGGCCGGCGGCGTGTTCACCGACGACTTCATCGATGCCTACATCGAGCTCAAGATGAAGGAAGTCACCGCCTATCGCGCCAGCACGCATCCGCTGGAGTTCCAGATGTACTACGCGATCTGACCGGCCGAGCGCCGGTCTGCCGCCACGACGGGCGCCCTGTGCGCCCGTCGTCGTTTCAGGCGGTACGATCACCCCGTTACCGTCGCCTCATCGAATCCCCGTGGAGGATGCGTCATGACCCGCGCGAGTGCCTGGTTGATCGCCGTCCTGGCCCTGGCGGCCGGCGCCGCCCATGGCGCGAATGAGGGTCGCGCGCGCGGCGAGGCGGAACTCGCCAAGCGTCTGGCGGGCTATCAGGCGGGCAAACCGCGCGACTGCGTGCTGCTGTCCGAGCTGCATGGCACGCAGATCATCGACGGCACCGCCATCCTCTACCGCGGCAATGGCGACACGCTGTATCTCAACCGGCCGTCCGGCGCCGCGATCCTGCGCCGCGACATCGTGATGGTGGATTATCCGCACGGCTCGCAGCTGTGCCGGATGGACATCGTCGAGCTGTACGACTCGGGCACGCGTATGCCGCGCGGCAGCATCAGCCTGGGCAGCTTCGTGCCCTACGTGAAGGTCAAGCCCGGCCAGGGCACGCGAACGCCCTGAAGGGCCGCCGTTCACAGCAGGCTGCCTTGCGGCGATGGATACAGGATGCCCTGCGCGGTGGCCTCGGCGCCGGCAGTGAGCGTGGCCTCCTGGCGCAGGTCCGGTGCGAGTAGATGCACCACGCGATGGCCGCGGGCCAGCAGGTAGTCGGCGATGATGCGGCGATGGCAGCGCCACCACTGGGCCTCGGCGCACATCAGCGCGCAGCGTCGGCCGTGCGCGAACGTCTCCAGCTCGTCGAGCGCGGCCCGGAAGGGCGGCGTCAGCGCATAGGCGGCATAGGTGCGAAAGCCCGTGTGCTCCCACAGCGCGGTGCGCGCATCCGGTTCGCCTGCGGGCCCGCGCCGTCCGCCGAGCGCGGGTCGGTGGGCGTAGTCGATGCCCGCTTGCGCGAGCGCGCGGGCGAGCGTCGCGCCGGCAAACTGCGGCATCGCCCGCGAGACCGGAAAGCGGCGCACGTCGACCACGCGCTCGATGTGCGCTTCCTCGAGCAGGGCCAGAAAGGCCGCGAGTGTGCGGTTGGAGTGACCGACGGTGAAAAAGCGGGTGGCCGGCATGCGACGAGTATGCCGCAGGGGTCCTCAGCGCGCGGCGGCAGCCGCCGGCTTCACCCGCAGGGCCAGGAGCGCGGCGGCCAGCAGGCCCGCGCCGGCCAGGCGGATCACGTTTTCCGGCACGCCGCCGAGCACGCGGTGGTAGAGCAGCGGCACGGTGAGGATCTGCGCCAGCATCGGCAATACGATGAAGCCGTTGAAGAGCCCCATGTAGACGCCCACCCGCGCCGGTGGAATGCAGCCGGCGAGCATGGCGTAGGGGTTGCCCATCAGGCTCGCCCAGGTCAGGCCGAGCCCGATCGCGGGTAGCGCCAGCCAGGCCGGCGCGTGGATCTGCGGCAGGTACAGCAGCCCGAGCCCGCCGAGGGTCAGGCACAGCGCATGCAGGCGATGCGGTCCGAACCTGCGTGCGAGCGGCAGCATGCCGAGCGCGGCGACGAAGGCCACCGTGTTGTAAAGGCCGCCAATCCGCCCCGTCAGCAGCATGGCCTGCGCAAAACCCGGGCTGCGCGCGTCGGTGCTGCCGCTCAGGCCGTGCGCGAGCGCGAGGGTGATGTATTCCCAGTAGCAGAACATCGCATACCACTGGCAGAGCATCATTACCGCCAGCCGGCGCATCGTCTCGGGCATGGTGCGCACGGCATCGACGATCTCCGCCACGATGGCGCCCGGCGTGCGCGGTTGGCTGGCGAGTGCGGCCCGTTCGGCCGGATCGAGCGGCCATTCGGGCGTGGTCCAGGCCGACCAGGCCACGGTGACGATGGAAAACACCGCGCCGATCACGAACGCGGCGACCACCACGTACGGGATGCCGTGGGCGTTGGCCGCATCGAGGCGCAGGCCCAGGGCGACCAGGATGGATGGAGTCAGGTAGGCGAGCGTCTGCGACAGGCCGGTGAACGCGCTTTGCACCAGAAAGCCGGCGCTGTGTTGCGAGGCGTCCAGGCGATCGCTGACGAAGGCCCGGTAGGGTTCCATGGTCACGTTGTTGGCCGCATCGAGCACCCACAGCAGACCCGCGGCCATCCACAGCGTCGGGCTGAACGGCATCGCCAGCAGGCATAGGCTGCAGATCAGCGCGCCGATCAGGAAATAGGGCGTGCGCCGGCCCAGCCGGCAGTCGGTGCGGTCGCTCAAGGCGCCGATCAGGGGCTGCACGATGAGGCCGGTGATCGGCCCGGCCAGCCATAGATACGGCAGGCTGCCGTCCTCGGCACCCAGGTACTTGTAGATCGGGCTCATGTTGCTCTGCTGCAGCCCGAAACTGAACTGGATGCCGAAGAAACCGACATTCATGTTGACGATCTGCCAGAAGCCGAGCCGCGGCTTGTGTTGCCTCATGGCGCTGCGCCCGTGCTGCGCCAGGGCTGGTAGACGGAGAGGTCGGCCGGCAATGCGCCGCGCCAGGTGCAGCTCGTGCCGGCGAAGGCGACCGCGCGTTCGAGCGCCTCGGCGAGCGGGCGTTCCTCGAGCAGGCCCGCCAGCATCATCGCGCTGAAGGCATCGCCGGCGCCGACGGTGTCCACCAGCGCCGGCAAGGCGGGTGCGGGCGCGTGGGCGATCGCGCGGCCGGTGCCGTCCCAGGCGCTCGCTCCACCGGCGCCGTGACTGACCAGCAAGGTGGCGGCGCCGGTACGCTCGGCGAGCACGCGCAACGCGGCCTCGCTGCGGCCGGGCAGGGCGCGACCGTCGGTGGCCGGCAGGCCGAGCCAGCCGAGCAGCCGGGCGAGTTCCTCGTCGCTGAGCTTGAGCACGGCGAGCGAGTCGAGCGCGGCGACGATCACGTCCGGCGGCGGCCCTGCCTCGCGCCAGTTGAGGTCGACGAAGGCGCGGTGCGGACCGGCCGCGCGCAAGGCCGCGAGCGCCGCGCGCGAAGTGGGCGCGCGCAGGGCCAGGGTGCCGAAGTAGAGCCATGGCAACGGATCGCGCACCGCGAGGCGGACGGCGCGGGCGGTCTCGGGCTCGATGCGGTCGAAGGCCTGTGCCGGCGGAATCTCGAAACGGTGTCCACCGCCATCCTCGTGGACGAGGACGCGCGCGGTGCATGCGTCGCGCTGGACGCCGTCGAGGCGCAGGCCGCAGCGGGCGGCCGTGGCCCGCAGCACGGCGCCGGCCTCGTCCTCGCCGATGCGGCTGACCAGCCAGGGGTCGAAGCCGAGCGCGGCCAGATGACAGGCCACGTTGAACGGCGCGCCGCCGGCCACCAAGCCATCGGCGAAGGCATCCACCAGGGCCTCGCCAAAGATGATCGCTTCATGTCGTCGCATCGGAATCACTCTGTCCGGAATCGACCTGCCAGAGTACCGCCCACGGCGCCAGCGTACGGATGTCGCCCTGGCCTTCGACGCCGCAGGCGTAGAGATCGGTCTTGCCCGTGCCAGCGCCGAATCGGCGCAGATCCAGCGTCAGCGCCGTCGCGCCGAAGTTGAAGACCGCCAGCGCGCCCGGGCCGCGGCGCAGGACGAGCAGGCTGCGTTCTGGCGCCGGGCAGACCTCGACCGTGGCGAGCGCCGGCCAGCGCGGGTCACGCCGGGCGGCGACCTGCGCGCGCAAGGTCGCGAAAGTGGCGGCCGGCACGCCCCGCCCGGCCTCTTGCAAGGCCAGGGCATGGTCGGACAGGCGTGGCCGCTGCAGCCAGCGGCCGTCGGCGGCGATCCGTGCCGCGTCGGCCGGATCGTCGTTGTTGCCCTGGCCGAGCTCGTCGCCCATGTAGACCAGCGGTACCGCGCCGGTCCACAGGGCGAGGCCATAGAGCAGGGCGAAGCGGCGCAATGCCTCTGCCGAAGGCGTCGCCTCCGGATCGTCGGGCAGGCCGACCAGCGCGGCCGTCATGCCGTTGCTGCCGTGCACGCCGTCCGCGTCCGTGCTCTGGAACGCGGCGCCGCGGGCGAAACTGCCGTCCACCCGTCCTTCGAGAAAGGCCGCCGCCCGTCCGATGCGGCGCTCGAAGTCGTCGCCCAGGACCTCTTCCACCAAGGGCTTGAGCACGTTCCAGACGATGTCGTCGTGGCAGCGCACATAGCTCACCCAGCCGGCCGACTCGGGCGGCGGCGGCGTGTGCATGAGCAGGGCCCGCGGCAGCTCGGCGTGGCCTTCGGCGAGCGCGGCCCAGCCGCTGGCCATCAGGCTGCTGTGATAGGCCAGCTGGCATTCGCGGCCGCGCCACGGGCCGCTGCCGAAATAGGGCAGCACCTGCGGCGCGGGAACGATCGCCTCGGCCTTGAGCAGGACGCCCGGAGCGACCAGCGCGGTGACCGCGCGCAGGGCGACGAGCAGGGTGTGTACTTCGGGCAGGTTGAGGCAGGCGGTGCCCAGCCGCTTCCACAGGAACGGCGCCGAGTCGAGCCGGAACACCTCGATGCCGCGTTCGGCCAGTCGCAGCATCGCGCAGGCGATCTCGGCGAAGACCGGCGGATGGGCGTAGTTGAGATCCCACTGATAGGGATAAAACGTGGTCCAGACCCAGCCCAGTGCCGGCACATGGGTGAAATTGCCCGGCGCGGTCTGCGGAAAGACCTCGCCCAGGGTGGCCTCGTAGGCATCGGGCAGGCGGCGGTCGGCAAAGACATGAAAGAAGGCGCGCTTGGCCACATCCCCGGCGCGGGCGGCACGGGCCCAGGGATGATCGTCGGCGACGTGGTTGAGGATGAGGTCGGCGCACAGGCTGATGCCGGCCTCGCGCAATTGCGCGGTGAGCCGGGTGAGGTCATCCATGGTGCCGAGTGCGGGTTCGATCTCGTCGAAGCTGGCGACGGCGAAGCCGCCGTCATTCTCGCCGGCGCGGGCGCGCAGGAAGGGCAGCAGATGCAGGTAGTCCACGCCCAGCGCACGCAGATGCCGGATGCGTCCGGCGACTCCCGAAAGCGTGCCGGCGAAGCGGTCGACATAGGCCGAGTAGCCCAGCATGCGCTGGCGCACGAACCAATCCGGCTCCCGTTCGCGGGCGGCATCGAGTGCCGCCAGCGCCTCGTTTCGCGCACCGGCGAAGCCGCCCAGCCGGCCGCACAGATCGCGCAGCCACGGCCGGAAATCCGCACGCTCGCCGTAGAGCGCGTGCAACGCCGCGACCAGCGTCGGGCCGGCCGTCGCGAAACGCCGTTCGGCGCAGGCCTGGCGGCGGGTACCGACCGCCGCCAGGAAGGCCTGCCGCGCCGCGGCGAGCAGGTCGGCCGGCACGGCGGCGGCCGGCGGCTCTCGCGTGAGCGTCATAGGCGGTAGCGCCAGCTGGCGTAGATCGTGCGGCCCAGGATCGAGCGGGCGGTATTGAGCCCGTTGGGCGTGACCGAGACCGGACTCTGGTCGATCTCGGTGATGCCGCGCACGTTGAACACGTTGTCGGCCTGCAGGGTGATCGTGTTGTGATCGTCGATCGCGTAGCGCACGAAGGCGTTGACCTGGGTGTAGGCCGGCATCACCAGCCCGTTGGGATTGCTCGCGTAGGACTTGCTGGTGCCGATCGCGGTGGCACCGAAATCGAAGGCGCGCACGTGCCAGCTCGGGCCGATCTGGTACACCCATTTGGCCTGCCGCTGCGGGGTGTCGCCCACCGCCTCGGGGGTGATCGCGTCCTTGATGATGCGCGAGTGCGTGTAGGTGACGCCGCCACGCAGGCTGAACATGCCGTAGTCGAGCGAGCCTTCGATCTCCACGCCCTTGGAGCGGTACTTGCGGCTGATGAGGCGCTGGATCAGCGAGGTGACGTCCTGGTTCTGCTCCTCCGTGGTGGCATAGAAACCGGTGACGAACAGGCTGGTGTGGCGGGTGTTCCACTTGACCCCGCCCTCGTACTGCTTGACCTCGTTGATCGCCACGCCGTCGGGTGCGCTGCCATCGTCCAGGATGCCGCCGCCGAACAGCAGGCGGTCGGCGTTGAAGCGGGCGCCGCGGCTGGCACGGGCGAACAGGGCCAGCTCCTCGCTCAGCAGATAGTTGGCGCCGAAGGAGTATTCCAGATGGTGCTTGTCGTAATCGACCGGCTTGTGCGCGCTGGCATCGGCATACGGTACGGACTGTTCGGGGCCCTCGATCACGCCGTCGCCGTTCATGTCCACCGCCTTCACGCCGGCCACGCCGGTGTAGCCGCCGCGGGCCCGCATGTGGTCGTAGCGCACGCCGGCGTCCAGTTGCCAGCGGTCCGGCTGCCAGGACAGCGACAGGTACGGCGCATCCATGTCGTAATGGGTGTTGTAGGCGCGCAGCCCCGTGCCGATACCCCAGTAGGGCGTGCCATAGCTGACCAGGCCGTTCTGGGTCAGCTTGCGGCCGGTCGCGTCGTAGACGTCGAGCAGATTCGCGCGCTGGCCCTGCACGGTTTCGAGATAGGTGTTCCAGTGCCAGTCCTGGCGGATGTTCTGGCGGGAATGGTAATAGCCGGCCAGGAAGGTCATCGGACCGCCGGCGAAATCGAACTCGTGCTTGAGCTTGAGGTCGTTGGTGAAGTTGCCCATGTTGGGCAGGGTGACGTTGAACAGGTGCACGCGCGTGGCCAGGCCGTTGTTGCCCACCGTGGCGGGATCGGCCACCTGGCCCGCCATCGGGCCGGTGGCATAGCGCAGCGTGGCGCCGGCGCCGCCGATCTCCTGCGCCAGCGCAGCGGCGGTGTTCACCTCGGCCGGATAGGGGCCGACGAAGTCGCCGCTGTTGTCCGCATAGCGGAATTGCTCGTGCAGGGTCCAGCCGTCGGCCAGGGTGAACAGGCCCTCGCCGCCCAGGGCGCGCACGATCGAGTGATAGCCGTCGGCAAGATCGGTGTCCTTGATGTGGCCGTTGGCCTCCAGCGCCAGGTCGTGCCGCCAGCGCGGTGTGAGCAGCGTGCCGGTCTTGAGGTTGAAGCCAGGCAGCGAACTGACCAGCGGATCGCCATTGCTGCCGGTGATCGAGACCGGCACCGGTAGATAGGCCGGCGAGCGGTCGTTGAGGTATTGCGCGCTCAGCCGCAGGAAGCCGCCGTCGATGTCGTGGGTGAGGTTGCCCATCAACTGGCCGCCCTTCTGGGTGGTGAAGTGGGCCGTCTTGGGACCCTCGCCGTCGCGGAAGAAGCCGCCGACATGAAAGCGCGTGCTGGCATCGAGTGGCTGGCCGTAGTCGAAATCGAGCCGCTGGCTGTCGTAGTTGACGCCGGTGGTGAGGCCGATGTCGCCGCCCTTTTCCTCGCCGGTTTTGGTGATGAAGTTGAACACCGCGCCGGGGGCATTGCTGGCGAACACCGAGGAGGATCCGCCGCGCACCACTTCCACGTGGTCGATGTTGAAATCCGGACGCAGGAAGGTGTCGGGAGTGGCGAAGGACGTATCGCCGAACTCCAGCACCGGCATGCCGTCGATCTGGAACTGGGCGAACTTGCTGCCGCCGGAGGCGACCGGCAGGCCGCGCACAGAGACATTGGCATTGCCGTCGCCGCCCGAGGATTCGGCGCGGATGCCGGGCACGTCGCGCAGGATGTCCGCTGCACTCAGGGCGCCGCTGTCGAGGATCTGATCGGCCTCCAGGCTGCTCACCGAGATGCTCGAGCTCATCTTGCTGAGCGCGGCGGGCGAGGCGGTGACCACCATCTGGTCCAGGTTCACGGCCTTCTTGGCGGCCGCTGGGGCCTCTTGGCCGGGTGCGGGGTTGTCGTTGGTGGATGCCGACGTCTGCGTCTGCGCCACGGCGGCGGCCGGCAGCAGGGCCAGCCAGAGCGCGGTGACGAGTGTGCGGCGGGTGAGCACGGGTCGATACATGGATGAGTTCCTCCCCTGATGAGGTGGGATCGCCGGGGGCGTCCACGGTGGCCGGACCACGCAAGCGGTGGCCTCGATGACAAGATCGACCGTCTTGCAATCGATTGCAATGCGCGTTGCAGCATGGACGGAGCGGCTGCCGATAGCGCTTCAAAGACCGCTTCATCCCTCCGTCGGCGCTGATTTTTGACAACGATTGCAACGATGGCCGATCCGGTCGCCGGCGTTGCCGCGACGGGCGGCTTGTTGCGATGCGTCAGGACGATCGCGTGCTGGCGCGCTCGATCAGCCGGGTTTCCAGGAGCTGCGCGCGTGGCGCGGAGTCGCCGGCCAGGATCGTGAGCAGCCGCTCGACCAGCGCCTCGCCGCCGGACTGGATCGGTTGGCGGACGGTGGTCAGCGGCGGGCTGAAGTGTGCCGCGAGCTCGACATCGTCGTAGCCGACCACGGCGACCTCGCCGGGTACCTCGCGCCCGCGCTCGCGCAGGGCACCGATGGCCGCCATCGCCAGGAGATCGCTGCTGGCGAAGACGGCGTCGACGTCCGGATGGCGGTCGAGCAGGGCGAGCATCGCCGCGCGTCCGCGCTCGGCCAGGAACGGCACGCTGGCCCGCGCCGGGGCACTCGCGCCGCCGGCGCGCAGGGCGGCGCAGAAGCCGCGGTGGCGCAAGGCCACCTCCGGCAGGCTGGTGTCGCCCAGAAAGATCATCCGCCGCCGGCCGAGCGCCAGCAGATGTTCGCCGACCAGGCGTCCGCCCAGCAGGTTGTCGCCGCCCACCGTGCTGTAGCGCTGGCCGGGCATCCGCGCACCCCAGACCACCAGTGGAATGCCGCGCTGGGCGAGGGCGTTGAGCGTGGCGTGCTGGTGCCATTGTCCGATCAGGATCAGCCCGCCCGCGCGCCCGCCCGCGACCAGCGTCGCCGCGCCTTCCAGCCGCTCGGCGTCCACGCGCGCGAGCAGCATTTCGTAGCCACGTTCGGTGAGGGCGTCGGCCAGGCTGCCGACCATGCCATGCAGGAACGGATCGGCGAAGCTCTGCCGGGTCGCCTGTTCGTAGGGCACCACCACCGCGATCGTGCGCGGCACGCCGGAGCGCAGGTGGGTGGCCACGCTGTTGACGGTGTAGTCGAATTGCCGCGCCAGCGCCTGGATGCGTGCACGGGTGGCCTCGTTCACCAGCGGGCTGCCAGCCAGCGCCCGCGAAACGGTCGAGGACGAGACGCCGGCCAGCCGCGCCAGATCGGCCATTTGCATGCGCCTGGGCGGCTTGTCCTTGCGGTTCATGTCGGTGCTTCCTGAGGCAAAAGAGCATCCCGCCGGCGGCCTGTGGCCTTTCCATTATGCCGGGCGGCCTGGGCGGCGAGGTGTTTGCACCATGTGCGCGCACGTCCCATGATGGTGCAATGACGACCGACTGGCAGGCATGGGCCGAGCAGATGACGACCGGGCTCGCCCTGATCGACGGCGCGCTGCGGCTCAGCTGGATCAACCCGACCCTGGCCGAATGGCTGGGCCTCGGGCCGCGCAGCGCGGTCGGGCTGCCGCTCGCTGCGCTTTTGGCCGAACCCACGGTGGCCGCGCAGGCGCGCATGCTGCTGGCCGAGCGCCGTGCGGTGCAGTGGCGCGACCTCGCCCTGCGCACCGCCGACGGCGGCGAGCGGCGGGTGGATGCGGCGCTGCAGGGGCTGGCCGGCGACACCCTGCTGCTCGAACTGCATGCGCTCGCCGACGGGCATCCGGCTGCCTCGCCGCTGTCGGCGACGCTGCGTGGCTTCGCCCACGAGGTGAAGAATCCGCTCGCCGGCCTGCGCGGCGCCGCACAGCTCCTGCAGCGCCGCGCCGGCGAGGCGGATCTCAAGCGGCTGGCCGGACTGGTGCTGGAAGAGGCCGACCGTCTCGCCGCGCTGGCCGACCGCCTGCTGCACCAGCAGGGCGCGCCCAGGCTCGCGGCGGTCAACATCCACGCCATGCTCGAGCGGCTGGTCGCCCGGCTGCAGGCCGAGCCGGCGCCGCCGCGGCTGCGGCACGACTACGATCCCAGCCTGCCGGACATCCGCGCCGATGCCGACCGGCTGCTGCAGCTGGCGCTCAATCTCGCCCGCAACGCGCTCGAGGCCGGCGCGCGCACGCTCACCCTGCGCACCCGCGCCGAGCACGCCGTGCGTCTGGGCGACCGCGTGCTGCGCAGTGCCCTGCGCGTCGAGTTCGCCGACGACGGCCCTGGCGTGCCCGCCGAACTGCGCGAGACACTGTTCGAACCGCTGGTGTCCGGCCGCGCCGACGGCACCGGCCTCGGGCTCGCGATCGCCCGCGAGATCGCCCGCGAGCACGGCGGCGAACTGCGCTACCTGCCGCGCGCGACTGAAACCGTGTTCGCCCTGTACCTGCCGCTGGAGCGTGCGCCATGAACCCTGCCGTCTGGATCGCCGACGACGACCGCGCGGTGCGCTACGTGCTCGCCGAGGCCTTGCGCGAGGCCGGCTACGAGGTGCGCGAATTCGATCGCGCCGCCGCGGTGCGCGAGGCCTGGACGAAGACGCGCCCGGCGCTGCTGGTCACCGACGTGCGCATGCCGGGCGAGGACGGCCTGGGCCTGCTCGCCGCCGGCCGCGAGCGCGGGCTGCCGGTGATCGTGATGAGTGCCTACACCGACGTCGCCACCACCGCCGCGGCCTATCGTGCCGGTGCGGCCGACTACCTGCCCAAGCCCTTCGATCTGGACCAGGCGGTGGCCGCCGTGCGGCGCGCGCTGGAAGGGCTGCCCGGCGAGCCGCCCGCCGTCGCCGCGGCGCCCACCCATGCGCTGCTCGGCGAGAGCGCGCCGATGCGCGAGGTGTTCCGGCTGATCGGCCGGGTGGCGGCGAGCGACCTCAACGTACTCATCACCGGCGAGACAGGCACCGGCAAGGAACTGGTCGCACGGGCGCTGCACGAGGAAAGCGCGCGGCGCGACAAGCCGTTCGTCGCGCTCAACACCGCGGCCATTCCCGGCGAACTTTTGGAAAGCGAGCTGTTCGGCCACGAGGCCGGCGCCTTCACCGGCGCCAGCCGTCGCGTCGCCGGCCGCTTCGAGCAGGCCGAGGGCGGCACCCTGTTCCTGGACGAGATCGGCGACATGCCGCTCGCCCTGCAGACCCGCCTGCTGCGCGTGCTCGCCGGCGGCGAGTTCTACCGCGTCGGCGGCCGCGAGCTGATCCGCGGCGACGTGCGCATCGTCGCCGCCACCCACCAGGATCTGGATGCGCTGGTCGCCGCCGGGCGCTTCCGCGCCGACCTCAAACACCGGCTGGACGTGGTGCGCATCGCGCTGCCGCCGCTCGCCGCGCGTCGCGCCGACATCCCGCTGCTGGCCAGGCACTTCCTCGCCGCCGCCGCGCAGGCGCTGAAGCTGCCGCCCAAGCGCTTCTCGCGTGCCGCGCTCGCCGCGCTGGAGCGGCGCGACTTTCCCGGCAACGTGCGCGAGCTGGAAAACCTCTGCCGGCGATTGGCGGTGATCGCGCCGGGGGCGGAGATCCAGCCGGAGGATCTGGGCCCCGCCCCGCATGCCGCGCCGACCGCGGCCAGCGGCTGGACCGGCGCCCTGCGCGCGTGGGCGAGTGAGGCGCTGGCGGCCGGCGAGGCGGACATCCACGCCCGCGCCCGCGCCGCGCTCGACCGCACCCTGCTCGAGGCGGCGCTGACCGCGCACGGCGGCCACCGCCAGCGCGCCGCCGCCGCGCTCGGGCTGGGCCGCAACACGCTGACCCGCAAGCTCGGCACCTCGCGCCGGCGGCGCTGACCGCCGCCATTTACCGGCACCAGCGCCGCCCGCTACGCTGCTCGACGCAAGACTTCAGGGGGATACCACGCATGCATGCGCTTTCCATCCGTCCCGCCCGCCGCGAGGATCTGGCCGACCTCATCGCCTGGAATGCGGCGATGGCCGTGGAGACCGAAGGCAAGACACTGGACCGCGAGGTGCTCGCCCGCGGCATCGCGGCCGTGTTCGACGAGCCGCGCCGCGGCTTCTACCTCGTGGCCGAGCGCGACGGCAAGGCGCAGGGCGGCCTGCTCGTCACCTACGAATGGAGCGACTGGCGCAACGGCGATTTCTGGTGGATCCAGAGCGTCTACGTGATCCCGGCGGCGCGGCGCGGCGGCGTGTTCCGCGCGCTCTATGCCGAGGTCGAGCGGCGTGCCCGCGCCGCCGGCGCGGTCGGCCTGCGCCTGTACGTGGAAACCGGCAACACGCGGGCGCAGGCCATCTATGCGCGGCTGGGCATGCGCCGCTGCCATTACCTCATGTACGAGCGCGCCCTCGCCTGACCGTCAATGCAGCGCCGCGCCGGGCACGCCGAGCCGGCCCTGGTCGGTGAGCGCGATCGGGCCGCTGTCCCACGCCTCGATGCCGAACTGCGCGGCGAGCAGCGCACGCAGTTCGCCCAGGGCGGCGGGCGCGAGTGGATAGAGATGGGCGAGCGGATGCGGGCGGTTCGTCTCGGCCGTGTCCTGGACGACGCTGACCGCGACGATGCCCAGGCCCGGCGCCGTGTGCGCATAGGCACGCGACGGCGCGGCGGTCGTGGGCGCGGGGAAGCGTTCCAGCAGCAGGCCGGCCGGTGCCGGGCTGCCGCCGTCCAGCGCGAGCGCCAGGCCGTGCGCCTCGAGCAGTGCGGCGTACTGGCGCAGCTCGAAGATCGCGCCGGCAAAGGCATGCCGGCGCTGGGCGCCGTCGCCGTGCTGGCCTTCCAGCCAGCGCGCCGGGGATGACACGCGTACCGTGCCCGCCGTCAGCGCCAGCTCCAGACCGCGCGCGCTCTGCGTGGTCACGCCCGTGGAAGGGTCGAGCAGCGCCGTCTCCAGCAGCGTCCACAGTGGCGCCAGGTTGACGTGTTCGTACTGCACGCAGGCGAGCGCCAGGAGATCGTCGCGGGTCAGGTAGCGGGCGTGCTCCAGGCGCACGTCGAACAGACGCATCAGCGCATCGGCGCACACCGTACCCGCCTCACCGCGGCCGACCAGCTCGGTTTCCAGCGTCTGCCGCAGCGTGTCGGCAAGCGCCGCGGGCGCGAGCAGGACGATCGGCAGCAACCGCAGCGGTCCCTGCGCGAAGGCCGGATCCGGCTGCAGCGGCTGCACCGGCATGCGGCCGTCGCGGCTGCCGAAGGCGACCACCTGCGCGAGCTGCGCCTGCGGCAGCCGGCGGGCGAGTTCCTCCAGCGTCGACCAGACCGGAAATCCGGGCCGCAGCAGTTCGACCAGGTCGAACAGCGCGCCGGCGAGCGCGAGCCGGGTGTGGGCGAGGTCGGGCAGCAGGCGAACGAGATCGTCGGCGACGTGCGCGGCCAGCGCCGATGCCTCGTCGCGGGTCAGGGTCGGACGGGCCGGCGCGGTGCCGGCGACGGGCTCGAGCGCGAGCACCAGCGGCAGGGCGACGGCGGCGTGGGCTTGCATGGGCGCGATTCGAAACGGCGGGAAACCGGCGATGGTAGCAGCCGCCCCGGCAGGCTTTCGCCGGGCCTCTGCTGCGGCTAGCCTTGAACGCTCAGGCACCTTGGCGAAGGAACCCACTTGCGCATGGACAACAGGCCTCAGCGCGTCGGCGTGCTCGGCGGTGTGCGCGTCCCGTTCTGCCGACGCAACACCGCCTATGCGGACGTCGGCGATTTCGGCCTGTCGGTCAAGGTGCTGGGCAGCCTGGTCGAGCGTTTCGGCCTGCATGGCGTCGAGCTCGGTGAAGTGGCGATCGGCGCGGTGCTGCGCCAGGCCACCGACTGGAACCTGGCGCGCGAGGCGGTGCTGTCCTCCGGGCTCGCCGCGACCACGCCGGGCATCACCACCGCGCGCGCCTGCGGCACCTCGCTGGACAACGCCATCCTCATCGCCAGCCGCATCGCGCTCGGCCAGATCGAGGCGGGCATCGCCGGCGGCGCGGATTCGACCAGCGACCTGCCGCTCGGCTACAGCCCGCGCCTGCGCAAGCGGCTGCTGGCGATCGCGCGTGCCCGCGGCTGGCAGGACAAGCTGGCCGCCGCCACCCGCGGTTTTTCGCTGCGCGAGCTGAAGCCCTTTTTCCCTACCGTCGCCGAGCCGCGCACCGGCCTGTCGATGGGCGAGCACTGCGAGAAGATGGCCCGGCAGTGGCGGATCGATCGCGCCGATCAGGACCGCTTCGCGCTGGAAAGCCAGCGCAAGCTCGCCGCCGCCTACGAGGACGGCTTCTTCGAGGATCTGGTGGTGCCGTTCCGCGGCGTCAGGCGCGACGGCTTCCTGCGCCCGGACACCAGCCTGGAAAAACTCGCTGCGCTCAAGCCCGCCTTCGACCGCAGCGGCGCCGGCACGCTCACCGCCGGCAATTCCACCGGCCTGTCCGACGGTTCGGCGGTGGTGCTGCTGGCCAGCGAGGGCTGGGCCGCCGCGCGCGGGCTCAAGGTGCAGGCCTTCGTGCGCGACGCCGAGGTCGCCGCGGTGGATTTCGTGCATGGCGAGGGCCTGTTGATGGCGCCCACGGTGGCGGTCGCGCGGCTGCTCGCGCGCAATGGCCTCGCGCTGCAGGATTTCGACTACTACGAGATCCACGAGGCCTTCGCCGCGCAGGTGCTGTGCACGCTGCGCGCCTGGGAAAGCGAGGACTACTGCCGCACCCGCCTCGGCCGCGATCGTCCGCTGGGCGCGATCGATCCTGCCAGATTCAACGTCACCGGCTCCTCGCTCGCGGTCGGCCACCCGTTCGCCGCCACCGGCGCGCGGCTGGTGGCGACGCTGGCCAAGCTGCTCGAGCGCAAGGGCGCCGGGCGCGGGCTGATCTCGGTATGCACCGCAGGCGGCATGGGCGTGGCGATGATCCTGGAGCGCTGACACGCCATGCCGCGGCTGCGCACGACCACCGCCTGGAGCCTGCTGGCGCTGTTGCTCGGCATCCTCGGCACGCAGTGGCTGAGCGAACGCACCGCGCACTGGCAAGGTCCGCGCCCGGCGGCCGGGGCCGCGCCGTCGCCGCGGCACAGTCCGTCGCGGCCCGGCCGGCCGCACGCGATGGCGCTCCGGCGCGCGCGGCCGGCCGCGACGCCGATCCTCGCGACGATGCCGGCGACGGCCGCCACGGCGGCGCTGGTCCCGCTCGACGCGCCGGCGCCGGACGTCCCGTATGCGGCCCTGCGCGGGCATCTGGACGGCAGCGTGGCGATCGCGGTGACGCTGGATGCGACCGGGGCCGTGGCCTCGGCGACGCTCGATCGCAGCAGCGGCGATGCGGTGCTCGACGCCTATGCGCTGGCCAACGTGCGCGGCTGGCGTTTTGCCGCGCCGCGCGACGGCGGCGCCCGGCGCGGCACGCTCACCATCCACTTCACCGGCGCGGACGCCGATGGCCTTGCGCGCGGGCCCTGAAGACGCGCGGCCTCACAGGATGCCCTGCACGCCCAGTCCGAAGGCGGTGATCAGCCGCGTGTAGATCGCCTTGGGCGTCATCGCCACGTCGGGGAAGTCGCCGACCGGGCGATAGCAGCTGTAGAAGGCCGGGTTGCTCGGCCGCATCGGCGCGCAGCCGTCCTTGAGCTCGAAATCGGTGGCGTAGCGGAACGGCCAGAAATCGAACAACGGCAGGCTGGAGGACACGTCGCCAATCGCCTGGCTGATGTCGGTGAGCACCGGCACCGGCTCGCGCGGGGCGACCACCCAGGCGTTCTCCGGCCGCACGTCGCGCAGGATCGCGCCGCGCAGGCGCGCGGCCAGGCGGTGGTCGTAGACGATGACGCCCGCCTCGGTGTTGTAGTGGTCCGAACGCGGGTCGAAGTTGTGCGAACCGATCATCGCGAAGCTGCTGTCGACCACCAGCGACTTGGCATGCAGGCTAAAGCGCAGTCCGCCGCTTTCCAGCGGCACCGGTCGGCCGCCATGGCTGCCGAGCAGCCCGCCCTGTTCGGAATGCGCGAACACGGCCGGTTCGGTGGGCGCCTGCTCCGGAGATGGCGGCGTGCCATTGCCCATGCGCGTGCGCTGATAGACCAGCCACGGATCGCGCGCATGCGGCTTGAGCTCGTAGATCTCGAAACCCAGCTCCTTGATGTAGCGCTTGCGGTGCTTGTAGGTGAGCGCATAGGCGGCGAAGCCGTCGGTGGAGGCCAGCGAGTTGGTGGAGACCACGATCTGCGGCGGCGGCTGCTTGCGACGCAGGCCGGCGAAGATCTTCGTGGCGCGATCGCCCATGACGAGGTAGGGCGTCTGCAGCACCACCTCGTGCCGCGCCCCGGCGATGAGCTGCATCAGCCGGCGGGTGAAGGCGAGCGCCGCACGTTCGTGCGGGGTCTCGGTCTTGCCCGGCAGGTCGCTGAAAAACTCGGCGGTACCCACGCGCAGGCTGTCGGCCAGGATGTGGTCCTGGATCCATTGCGCATCCGTCGCCTCGCGGCGCGCCTGGGCGACCCGACTGGGATCGGCGTAGCGCGGTGGCGGCCAGCCCGGCGCGTCCGGGTGCGTGCGCAGGCGGCGGTTGACGTCGCGCAGGTGGGTGAGCGGCACGCTGCGCGGATGGTTCCAGAACAGGAGGAAACTGTCCGCCATCGACCGCGCCGCCGGTCCGCCGATGAGGATGTCGCGATCGACGAAGTCGAGCACGGGATCCCAGTCGAAATAGCGGTTCTGGTAGTTGCGCCCGCCGGTGATGCCGACGCGGTCGTCGACCAGCAGCAGCTTGTTGTGCATGCGCTGGTTGAAGCGGAAAAAGCAGCAGACGATGCCGGCGGCCCAGCCCAGCGGCGAGATCTGCGCGCGGTCGAAGGTGGGGTTGTACAGGCGCACTTCCAGGTTGGGGCTGACCCGCGCCAGGCGGTCGATCAGGCTCAGGTCGCCGAAGGCGGAAAGCTGATCGACCAGGATGCGCACCTTGACCCCGCGCCAGGCCGCCTGCACCAATTCGTCCAGCACCAGCAGGCCGGCGTCGTCGTGGTCCCAGATGTAGGTCTGCACGTCGATCGTGTCGCGCGCGGCGCGGATCAGGTGCAGCCGCGCCACCAGCGCGGTCTCACCCTCGTCCAGCACGCTGGCCAGATGCCGGGGCGCCTGCGGCGTGGCCGCGGCGAGCGCGGCGTCGGCGGCGGCGAGCACCGCGGAGGGCAGCGCGCAATGGTCCGGCTGCGCGCAGGTGCTGCGCCGGTCCATGCTGGCGGCGACGACGGCATCGGCGCGGCGGATCTGTTCGCGGGTCAGTGCGCAGCCGTCGAGCAGCGCGACCAGGAGTAGCAGCCCGGCGAGGACGGCGAGGCGTCCGTACCGGTGGTGGCGCGGGAAGGCTGGCGCCGTCGCCGCGGCGCGGACTAGGGGGACCAGAACGCGTCCAGTCGGGCACGGCCCGGTTCCAGGGCGTCATCCAGATGCAGTACGGCGATGCCGGCCGGCGGCATGCCGCGGAAATCGTCCGAGCGCCCTTCGACCATCAGCGCGACCAGCCGCTCGAGCCCCGGGTTGTGGCCGATCAGCAGCACGCTGCCGGCGTCGGCATGCTGGTCGAGCAGGGCGAGCAGCTCGCCGGGGGTGGCTTCGTAGATCGCCTCGGACAGCTCGATGGCGAGCTCCGGCGCGGCGATGTCGAGTACCAGCTCGGCGGTCTGCACGGTGCGCATGGCCGGCGAGCACAGCACCCGTTCGGGCAGGCGGCGATGCGCCTTCAGCCAGCGGCCCGCCGCCGCGGCCTCGTCGCGGCCACGCATGCTCAAGCTGCGGGCGCGGTCATCCTTGCCGGGCTCGGCCTCGGCATGACGCAACAGCATCAACTCGTGCATGGAAAAACCCTCATCTGCCATGGGCGTGCCTCGCGGGAGCGGCCTGGCGCGGCCCGTCCGCGGTCGGTGGCAAGCCTAGCCGGGGAAGCCGGTGTAAGGGAACCGGCTTCCCCGGCCAGCGTGATGCTTGAACAGGCCGTCCGGGGCTTTTCCCGCGGCGGGCGGCGGGTGCACGCCCCACGCCGCGCCATGCCTCCCTGGGGCTTGCCGTCCTTGCGGCAGGCCGGCCTTCTGCCCCGGATGGAAAACGCCGGATGAAGCGCCGCTTGCCTAGCGCGTCGATGCCTGCGGTGCCTGGGCCGCGTCCTGCGCGGATGGCTGCCAGGCGGCGGGCGGCTCGATGGGGATGCCGTTGGCGCGCAGCGCGGCCAGGGTCAGGCTCATTTCGGTGCCGCCTTCGCGGGCCAGGGCGAGCAGGTCGCGCGCGAGCTTGGCGTCGGTCGGCGCGCGGGCGGTCAGGTTGGCGAAACTGTGTACCTGCCAGGCCAGCACGCGCCGCGCGCGGCGGGCGTCCTCCTGCTGGGCGGGATCGGGGTCCAGGGTTTCGCGCAGATGCAGCCCGAGCGAGCGCGCGAGCGGGCTCGATCCCCACTCGAGCAGCTTGCCGAGGCGGCGGCAGTCGTCCTTGACCGCGGCATCGTCCTCGCACAGCTTGGCCACCGGGGGCAGCACCGGTTGCGGCTGCAGGCTGGCCAGACTGAAGGTCAGCACCACCTGGATGCCGGCGGCCCCGCCGCCGGGATACTGCACCGAGGTCGGCGGCGGCAGCAGCCCGACGTTGAGCGCCAGTGCCTGCAGGCTGGCACCGGTGTAGTCGTCGTACAGCTTGGCCGAGGCCGCGCGGGCCAGGTCGGCGTGCGCGGCCTCGGTGTCGCCCGCGCGCAGATCCTGGCCGAGCTTGAGCAGCCACACGGCGGCGTTGTCCGCCGCCTCGGTTTCCAGCGCGGCCAGTGCCTTGGCGTTGGGGCAGTCGCCGGCGCGCTCGTCGCAGTCGGCCAGGCGCACCCAGTCCACCGCCGGACCGTGGCCGGGCGCGGCGGCGGCGCGTTCGATCAGGGCGTGGAAATCGCTGAACTTGGGCGGATCGGGCAGCGTGCGGGCGAGCAGGGCGGCGGCCAGCAGCGGGGTGGCGTCGGCGCGCGGGGCGAGCACGCTCACCAGGTCGCGCTGGAAGGCGACGAGCGCCTGCGTGCGGGCTTGGGCGTCCGCGGCATCCTGCGCGGCAAGCGGCAGCGAGGCCAGGCTGAACAGACAGGCCAGCCATGCGGTCAGGCGGCGTGATCGGCGCATGAGGCGATTTCCTCGACGGGCGGGGCCGGCAAGCATACGCAAGGCGGCATTAAGCGCAGCTGTCCCTGGTGGTCGAAGAAAAGCCGGCGGGAGAACGCAAAGCCGCCGGCCTGGCTGGCCTCGCATGACTCGATGCTTAGCCCGCGACCGGGTGCGCTGTCGATCGGCCGGCCGCGCTTGCTAGCATGGCCAGTGCCACCCAGTCGCGCATGGCGTCGCCGCGCTGCTCGGGCCCATCACCATCGACGGGAGGAACGCCTTGGATGCGATTTCACTGATGGCCGTGCACGGCGCGCCCTGGTTCGCCGGCTGGGGCACGCTGGCGCTGATCAACGCCGGGCTGGCCCAGGGCAAGAACCGCAGCGGCCTGGCCTGGTTCCTGCTCTCGTTGCTGCTCGGGCCGGTGGCCACGCTGATCCTGGTGCTGATGCCCAAGCTGCGCGAGCGGATGTTCTGACGCCGCGACCGGTCGCCCGAGGTGGGCTATTCGCCCAGCGCCTCGCGCAGGAATTCCGGCAGCGCCAGTGCGCCCTTGTGCACCTCGGCGTTGTAGTAGCGGGTGGCGAAGCTCTTGGCCGCGGCGCCGCGTTCGCGGAAGCCGGAAAGCTCGCCGCCCTTGCGCGCCATCGTGCAGCTCCACCAGCCGGTGGGATAGCACGGCTGCGGGAACGGCAGCGTCTTCACCGCCGAGAAGCCGGCCGTGCGCATCGCCGCGCGCATCGCCTTGATGAGTTCCAGGTGCACCAGCGGCGATTCGCTCTGCTGCACCAGGATGCCGCCGTGGCGCAGCGCCTTGTAGCAGCTGGTATAGAACGCGGCGTTGAACAGGCCCTCGGCCGGACCCACCGGATCGGTGGAGTCGACGATGACGAGGTCAATCGACTCGGCCTCGGCCTCGGCCATGTACTTGATGCCGTCGGCGAACTTGAGCTCGGCGCGCGTATCGGCATTGGACTCGCACAGTTCCGGGAAGTACTGCTCGGCCAGGCGCGTCACGCGTTCGTCGATCTCCACCTGGGTGGCCTTTTCCACTTCCTCGTGCTTGAGCACCTCGCGCAGGGTGCCGCAGTCGCCGCCGCCGATGATCACCACGCGCTTGGCCCGCGCGTGGGTGAACAGCGCCGGGTGGGTCATCATCTCGTGGTAGAGGAAGTTGTCGCGGCTGGTCAGCATCACGCAGCCGTCGATCACCATCAGGTTGCCCCAGTCGGTGGTCTGGTAGATCTCGATGGTCTGGAAAGGGGTTTTCTCCGCGTGCAGCAGCTTTTCCACGCGAAAACCGATGGAGGAGCCGGAAGCCTGGTGGGCTTCGGTGAACCAGCTGGGCGTCGACATCGGAAGGATCCTTAAAAAGTAAGGCGGAATGATTGCGCCAGAGACGGGGCGGCATTGTAGCGGCAGCGGTGTTTGCCGCGTGACCGGGCACCGTGCCGCTTACAATGCGCGGCGCACCTGGCGCTCGGCAGTGATCGCCGGCGGCGCCACCCGATGTTTCTTTGAGGATCACCGCAAAGCCATGGCCAGTTCCTGGAATCTCGACGCCGCCCGCCACACCTACGCCGTGACGCACTGGGGCGACGGTTACGTCGACATCGGCGCCGACGGCGCGGTGACCCTGCGTCCCCAGGGCGCGCGCGGACCGGCGTTGTCGCTGCCGGCGATCGTCGAGCAGGCACGCGCCAAGGGCCTGCGCCTGCCGCTCTTGGTGCGCTTTCCCGACATCCTGGCCGATCGCCTGCGCCGGCTGCGCGAAGCCTTCGCCGCGGCGATCGCCGATTACGGCTACGGCGGCGGCTACAGCGCGATCTATCCGATCAAGGTCAACCAGCAGCACGGTGTGGTCGCCGAGCTGGTGGCGGCCGGCGGCGAGGGCTTCGGCCTCGAGGCCGGCTCCAAGCCCGAGCTGATGGCGGTGCTGGCGATGGCGCGGCCGGGCTCGATCGTGATCTGCAACGGCTACAAGGACCGCGAATACGTGCGCCTGGCGCTGGTCGGGAAAAAGCTCGGCCTGCGCGTGCATCTGGTGATCGAGAAGCTCTCCGAGCTCGAGCACGTCATCGCGGAGGCGCGCGCGCTCGACGTCGAGCCGCTGCTCGGCGTGCGCGTGCGGCTGGCTTCCATCGGCGCCGGCAAGTGGCAGAACACCGGCGGCGACAAGGGCAAGTTCGGGCTGGCGCCGGCGCAGGTGCTCATGCTGATCGAACGCCTGCGCCAGGCCGGGCTGGAACACACGCTCGCGCTGCTGCATTTCCACATGGGTTCGCAGATTTCCAACGTGCGCGACATCGCCAACGGCATGCGCGAGGCGACCCGCTATTTCGTCGAGCTCAGCCGCCTGGGCGTGCCGCTGCGCATCGTCGACGTGGGCGGCGGGCTCGGCGTGGATTACGAAGGCTCGCGCTCGCGCAGCTACAACTCGATCAACTATTCGCTGGAGCAGTACGCCGCCACCATCGTGCAGCCGCTGGCCGAGGCGGCGGAGGCCGAGGGGCTCGCCGCGCCGCACATCCTCACCGAGGCCGGCCGCGCGATGACCGCGCATCACGCCGTGCTGGTGGCCAACGTCAGCGAGGTCGAGCCGGCGCCGGCCGGCGCGCTGCCGCCGCCGCGCGCCCAGGAACCGGCGGTGCTGCGCCACCTGCGCGAGGTGCACGCCGAGCTCGACACGCGCCCGCCGCTCGAGCTCTATCACGAGGCCCAGCATCACCTGGCCGAGGGCCAGAGTCTGTATGCGCTCGGTCAGCTCGCGCTGGCCGACCGCGCCCGGCTGGACGAACTCTATTACGCGGTGATGCATGCGGTGCGCGCTCGGCTCTCGCCGCTGGAGCGCTCGCACCGGCAGGCGCTGGACGAGCTGGACGAGAAGCTGGTCGACAAGTACTTCGTCAATTTCTCGGTGTTCGAGTCGGTGCCCGACGTGTGGGCGATCGAGCAGATCTTCCCGATCATGCCGATCGCGCGGCTGGACGAGGCGCCGACCCGGCGCGGGGTGATCGTCGACCTCACCTGCGATTCGGACGGCCGCATCGACCACTACGTGGATGCCGAGGGCGTGGACGTCAGCCTGCCGTTGCATCCCCTGCGCACGGGCGAGAGCTACCGGCTCGGCTTCTTCCTGGTCGGCGCCTATCAGGAGACGCTCGGCGACATCCACAACCTGTTCGGCGACACCGACGCGGTGAACGTGCGCGTGGACGGCGCGGCGTTCAGCTTCGCCCACGTGCGGCGCGGCGACACCACCGACCGCATGCTCGACTACGTCGGCTACGACCTCGATCTGTTGCGCACGCGCTATGCCGAGCGCATCGCCGCGGCGGGACTCGATGCGGCCGAGGGCGATCGGCTGGCGGCGCTGCTCGAGGCCGGGCTCATCGCCTACACCTATCTCGACGAGGGCTGAAAAACGCCGGCACGCCCTTCCCGAAAGGACGATGGCCCGCGCACGGGCGGGGACTAGAATGGCCGCTTCCCCACCCACAGCCTCAAGAGGAAACAGCCATGAACCGTCTCGACGGCAAGGTCGCCCTGATCACCGGCGCGGCCAGCGGCATCGGCAAGGCGATCGCCGAGCTCTACGCCAAGGAAGGCGCCAAGGTGGCGATCTGCGACATCAACCGGCAGGCGGCGGAGGCCACCGCCGCGGCCATCGTCAAGGCCGGCGGCCAGGCGCTCGGCGTCGCCATGGACGTCACCGACGAGGCGGCGGTCGAGGCCGGCACCGATCAGGTGGTGAAACACTTCGGCGCGCTGGACATCCTGATCTCCAACGCCGGCGTGCAGATCATCAACCCGATCGACCAGTTCAAGTTCGCCGACTGGAAGAAGATGCTGGCGATCCACCTGGACGGCGGCTTCCTCACCACCCGCGCCGCGCTCAAGCACATGTACCAGGGCGACCGCGGCGGCATCGTCATCTACATGGGCTCGGTGCATTCGCACGAAGCCTCGAAGCTGAAAGCGCCCTACGTCACCGCCAAGCACGGCCTGCTCGGGCTTGCCCGCACGCTGGCCAAGGAAGGCGCGCCGCACAACGTGCGCGCGCACGTGATCTGCCCGGGCTTCGTGCGCACCCCGCTGGTGGAGAAGCAGATCCCCGAGCAGGCGAAGGAACTCGGCATCAGCGAGGAGGAAGTGATCCGGAACGTGATGCTCAAGGACACCGTGGACGGCGTGTTCACCACGCTCGAGGACATCGCACAGACCGCGCTGTTCCTGGCGACGTTCCCGTCGGCGGCGCTGACCGGGCAGAGCATCGTGGTCAGCCACGGCTGGCACATGCAGTAATCGATGGACGCCCCGGTACAAAGGCGCGGCCGGCCGACGCTGGCCGCGCGGGTGGCGCGCGATTACGACATGCGCGCACTGGTGCTGCAGGGCGGCGGCGCGCTCGGTGCCTACCAGGCCGGTGTCTTCGAGGGGCTGGAAGAGGAAGGGCTGGTCCCGGACTGGGTCGCCGGCATCTCGATCGGTGCCTTCAACGCGGCGCTCATCGCCGGCAACCCGCCCGGTGGGCGCGTGGCCCGGCTGCGCGAGTTCTGGGAGGCGGTGTGCCGCTCGCCGCTGTGGCCGTCCTGGCCGCTATGGCCCTGGTGGCGGGATCTGGACTGGCCGCTGCTGGTGCGTTCGGGCCTGAGCGGACTGGCCGCCTGGCGTGCCCTGACCGAGGGCCAGGCCGGCTTCTTCGTGCCGCGCGTGCCCTCGCCACTGTTCCAGGTGCACCGCACGCCGGCCACGGTGAGCTGGTACGACACCACGCCGCTGCGCGCCACACTGGAGCGGCTGATCGACTTCGATCTTTTGAACGATGCGCGCCGGATGCGCGTCACCGTGGGCGCGGTCAACGTGCGCACCGGCAACTTCGTTTATTTCGACAACACCCGCGAGCGGCTCCGGCCCGAGCACATCATGGCCTCCGGCGCGCTGCCGCCGGGCTTTCCCGCGGTGGAGATCGACGGCGAGTTCTACTGGGACGGCGGACTCGTCTCCAACACGCCGCTCTACCAGGTGCTCACCGAACAGGGGCAGCGCCATGCGCTGGTGTTCCAGGTCGACCTGTGGCCGGCGCAGGGCGACCTGCCGCTGGACATGAGCGCGGTGATCGAGCGGATGAAGGAAATCCAGTATTCCAGCCGCACCCGCCTGGTCACCGAATACATGCACCGCAGCCACCGCCAGCGCCGCCTGCTGCACGACCTGCTGGCACTGGTGCCGGAGGATCGCCGCGACGATCCGGTCTATCGCCGCGCCGAGCACGAGGCCAGCGTGGCGCTGACCAACCTCATCCACCTCATCTACCGCCACCAGCCCTACGAGGGCCACTACAAAGATTACGAATTCAGCGAAGCGAGCATGCGCGCGCACTGGGCCAGTGGCCTGGCCGACATCCGCCACACGCTGGCCCACCATGACTGGCTGGCGCTGCCCATCATGGAGCACCCGTTCGTGACTCACGACGTGCACCGGCGCTGACGGCGCCGGCGGGTTTTCAGTCGCGGTACACCTGCAAGCCGGCGGCGGACTGGCTGACCGGCATGAGCTCGAAGCGGTTGACGTTGAGGTGCGGCGGCAGGTTGGCGATCCACCACAGCGTCTCGGCCAGGTCGGCCGCGGTGATCGGATGGGCGCCGGCGTAGAGCTGGTCGGAGGCGGCGCGATCGCCGCCGGTGCGCACCAGGGTGAACTCGGTCTCGGCCATGCCCGGCTCCACCGCCGTCACCCGCACGCCGGTGCCGTGCAGGTCGGTGCGCAGGCCGCGCGAGAACTGGGTGACGAAGGCCTTGGTGGCGCCATAGACGTTGCCGCCGCGGTACGGGTAGGTGGCCGCGATCGAACTGATGTTGATGATCGCGCCGCGCCGCTCGATCAGCGTGGGCAGCAGCAGGCGGGTGATCGTCACCAGTGCGGTCACGTTGGTGTCGATCATCTGCTTCCACTGCGCCAGATCGGCCTCCTGCGCCGGCGCGGTGCCGAGCGCGAGGCCGGCGTTGTTGATCAAAAGGTCGATGCCGGCGAAGGCCGGCGGCAGGCTGTCGATGGCCACCCGCAGCGCCGCCTCGTCGCGGATGTCGAAGGCGGCCGTGTGCACGCGCTCGGCGCCATGCGCGTCGACCAGGCGCCGCAGGCGCTCGGCGCGGCGGCCGGTGGCGATCACGCGCCAGCCGCCGGCGAGGAAACGTTCGGCGGCGGCGGCACCGAAGCCGGACGTCGCGCCGGTGATCCAGGCGATCTTGCCGTTCATGGGGGGCTCCTCGAAAAGCGTGGGCGGAACAACGCCCGTCAATCTAACGCCGAGCCGTGGACGGTTGCGTGTCCATCCGGCGTTTTTTTAAGGAAACGCCGGAAAGGCCCTTCAGCGGCCTTCCTTGAGCGCGATCGCGCGGATGCCGGCGGCGGCCAGGCGCTGCTTGACGGCCTCCAGTTCGGTCGCCGAACGGAACGGCCCCAGGCGGACGCGATGGTAGGCCTGGCCGTTGACGTCGACGGTCTGCACGTTGGCGACGAAGCCCTGCAGGGCGAGCCGGGCCTTCAGCGCCTCGGCGTCGCCGGCATTCGGAAAGGCACCGACCTGCAGCAGGTAACCGCCACCGGCTGCCGGTGCGCCCGGATTCGCCGGCGCGGCGGCCACGCTCTCCGCCACCGCCCGCGGCGCATTGGCGGGTACCGGCTGGGCCGGCGCGCTCGACGCCGCGGGTGCGGGCTTCTGCTGCTCGGCCCGGGCCTGGGCGCGGATCTGCTCATCCGGGATGCGCACCTCGCGCTCGGACAGGACGGAATAGAAGTCGTACTGCGGCTTGCGCGTGCTCGCGGCCGGTTCCATGCCGGCGTCGCCGGCGCGCGGCGCGGTGGCCTGCGCGTTGGGTTGCGGGTTCTCGCTGGTGCGACCGCCGATCGGCAGCTTGTCGCGCATGGCGAACATCAACAGGGCGCCGACCACCAGACCGGCGGCGAAGGCGGCCCAGGCGGGCATGGCGCCGGCGCCGGTGCGTACGGCCTGACGGCCCTTGGCTTTGCGTGCGGCCATCTACATGCTCTCCGGCGCGCTGAGGCCGAGCAGGTCCAGACCGTTGCGCAGCACCTGGCGGGTGGCCATCACCAGTGCCAGGCGCGCGTCGCGCAGGTCCCGGTCGGCGACCAGGAAGGGGTGGGCGTTGTAGTAGGTGTGCAACGCGTGGGCGAGTTCGCGCAACCAGCCGGCCAGCAGATGCGGCTCGAGGCCGGCGGCGGCGCTCTCGACGATCTCGGGATAGCGCGCCAGCTCGACGAGCAGGGCTTCCTCGTGCGGCGTGTCGAGCCGATCGAGGCAGGCCAGGCCGTGCGCCGGGTCGGGCACGAAGCCCTTCTCGGCGGCCTGGCGCAGCACGCTGCAGAGGCGCGCATGGGCGTACTGGATGTAGTAGACCGGGTTGTCGTTGCTCTGCGAGCGGGCCAGGTCGATGTCGAACACCAGCTGCGAATCGCCGCGCCGGGCGACCAGGAAATAGCGCGTGGCGTCGCGGCCGACCTCGTCGATCAGCTCGCGCAGGGTGACGTAGCTGCCGGCCCGCTTGGACAGCTTGACCTCCTCGCCGCCGCGCATCACCGTGACCATCTGGTAGAGCAGGTATTCGGGATAGTTCGGCGGAATGCCGACGTCCAGCGCCTGCAGCCCGGCCCGCACGCGCGCCAGCGAGCCGTGATGGTCGGCGCCGAGCACGGTGATCGCGCGCTCATAACCGCGCTGCCACTTGGACCAGTGATAGGCGACGTCCGGCACGAAATACGTGTAGCTGCCGTCGGACTTGCGCATCACGCGGTCCTTGTCGTCGCCGAAGTCGGTGCTGCGCAGCCACAGCGCGCCGCCTTCCTCGTAGGTGTGACCATGCGCGACGAGCCGCGCCACGGTCTCTTCCACCTTGCCTTCCTGGTACAGCGAGGATTCGAGGAAATACACGTCGAAGGCGACGCCGAAGGCCTTGAGGTCCAGATCCTGCTCGCGGCGCAGGTAGGCCACGGCGAAGCGGCGGATGGCCTCGAGATCGTCGAGATCGCCGGCGGCGGTCACGGTGTGGCCTTCCACCTCGACGCTCGCGCCGGAAAGATAGGCGCGGGCGACCTCGACGATGTAGTCACCGCGGTAGCCGTCGGCCGGCCAGCCCGGGTCCTCGGGCGTGAGGCCGCGGGCGCGCGCCTGCACCGACAGCGCCAGATTGTGAATCTGCGCACCGGCGTCGTTGTAGTAGAACTCGCGCTTGACGTTCCAGCCGGTCGCTTCCAGCAGCCGCGCCACGCAGTCGCCGAGCGCGGCGTTGCGGCCGTGGCCGACGTGCAGCGGCCCGGTCGGATTGGCCGAGACGAATTCCACCCCCACCGTGCGGCCGCCGCCGCTCCGGCTGCGGCCATAGCCAGGGCCTTCGCTCAGGATGCGCCGCAGTTCCTCGCCGTAGGCCGCCTTGGTGAGGAAGAAATTGACGAAGCCCGGCCCGGCGATCTCCACCCGCGCCACCCGCGCATCGGCCGGCAGGGCCGCGACCAGGCGTTCGGCAAGCTCGCGCGGCCGGCTTCGCGCGGCCTTGGCCAGCAGCAGGGCGGCGTTGGTGGCGAAGTCGCCATGCTCGCGGTTGCGCGTGCGTTCGACGACGAACGGCGGCAAATCGAGCGGCTCGGGCAGGATGCCATCGTGCTGCAGTCGGCGGATGGCAGTCAGGACGAGTTCGCGCAGCGGCTCTTTCACAAACGGCTCGGGAGGGGCAACGGAACGCGGCATCCTAGCAGATGCCCGCCGGGCGCCTCATGCCCCAAGCCGACCGCCCAGGCTGTGGACAACTGTGTGGGCAAGCCCCGGCCAGCGGCCGGCGAGTTGCTGCGCAGTCGCCGAACGGGTCGGTTTTTTGGCAGCATTTTCTTTTGTTTTCAATGGCATTTACCGCACCAGCGCAGGCTTTTGGTGAGCTGGGTCACCTAAGTGCCCTGTGGGTCGGCATTGTGCATAACTTTGTGCGCAGTGCGTGGGTGGTCGTCAGCCACGGCCGGCGGCGCTTTAGAGGAGGCCGCGTTCGGCCATGGACACCGGCTCGCCGGCGCCGATGACCAGATGGTCGAGCACGCGCACGCCGATCAGCCGCAGCGCGGCGGCGAGTTCGCGGGTGATGGCCGTGTCGGCGGCGCTGGGTTCGGCCACCCCGCTCGGATGGTTGTGGGCGAAGATCACCGCGCACGCGTTGTGCGCCAGGCAGGCACGCACCACCTCGCGCGGATGCACGCTGGCGCCGTCCACGGTGCCGCGGAAGAGTTCCTCGAAGGCGATCACGCGATGACGGTTGTCCAGGTAAAGACAGCCGAACACCTCGTAAGGCAGATGACGCAGGCGGGCACGCAGAAAAGCGCCGCTGTCGCGCGGATTGGCCAGCTGCGGCGCGTCCCGCAACTGCTCGGCCAGGGCGCGGCGGGCCAGTTCCAGCGCGGCGGCGAGCCGGGCGCGTTTGGCCGGCCCCAGTCCGGACAGCTTCCATGCGGAGACCGGCCGGCCGAGCAGGGCGCCCAGGCTGCCGGCGGCGAGCAGGAGCTCACGGCCGAGCGCCACCGCATCCTTGCCGCGGACGCCATGGCCGAACAGCACGGCGAGCAGTTCGGCTTCGGACAGCGCGGCGCTGCCTCTGGCCAGTAGTTTTTCGCGCGGGCGCTCGTCGCTGGGCCAATGCCGGATGCTCATTGGCCCAGCCTGCCGGCGCGATGCACGGCGGCCCAGCGGGCGGATGGCCTGATTCCGGTAAGCTAGCGGCACGCTTCCGTGTGGGGCTCTCCCGACATGCATCTTGCCCGTCGCCGCATCCTGCTCGGCGTGTCCGGCGGCATCGCCGCCTACAAGGCCTGCGAGCTGGTCCGCCGCCTGCGCGAGCAGGGCGCGGAAGTGCGCGTGGTGATGACGCGGGCGGCGACCCGTTTCGTCGCGCCGCTGACGCTGGCGGCGCTGTCCGCGCAACCGGTGCGGGTCAGCCTGTGGGACGAGTCGGCCGAGGCGGCGATGGGGCACATCGAGCTCGCCCGCTGGGCCGAACGCATCCTGATCGCGCCGGCCAGCGCCGACCTGCTTGCCCGGTTGGCCCAGGGGCTGGCGGACGACCTGCTCACCACGCTGTGTCTGGCCAGTGCCGCGCCGCTGTATCTCGCCCCGGCGATGAACCGGCAGATGTGGGCGCATCCGGCGGTGCAGGCCAATGTCGCCCGTCTGCGCGAGCGCGGCGCGCGCCTGCTCGGTCCGGCCGAGGGCGCGCAGGCCTGCGGCGAGGTGGGCGCGGGGCGCCTGCTCGAGCCGGCCGAACTGTGCGCGGCGCTCGCGGCGTCCTTCGCCGCCGGCGCACTCGCCGGCCTCAAGGTGGTGGTCAGTGCCGGCCCGACCTACGAGGACATCGATCCGGTGCGCTTCATCGGCAATCGCAGCTCCGGGCGAATGGGCTTTGCCGTGGCCGAGGCCGCCGCGCAGGCCGGCGCCGAAGTCACCCTGGTGGCCGGTCCGGTGGCGCTGCCGACGCCGCCGGGCGTCGCCCGCCGCATCGACGTGCGCAGTGCCGCGCAGATGCTCGCCGCGGTGGAAGAGGCCGCCGCCGATGCGGACATCTACATCGGCGCCGCCGCCGTCGGCGACTACCGGCCCCAGCAAGTGGCGCCGCGCAAGCTGGCCAAGCAGGGTGGCGCCGGCCTGACCCTGACCCTGGTCGAAAACCCCGACATCCTCGCCACGCTGGCCGCGCGGCCGCAGCGGCCGTTTCTGGTCGGCTTTGCCGCGCAGACCCACGACCTTGCCGCGTATGCCCGCGACAAGCTGCAGCGCAAGGGGATCGACCTCGTCGCCGCCAACGAGGTCGGCGCGGGGCTGGGCTTCGAGACGCCGGACAACGCACTCACCGTGTACTGGGCCGATGGCCTGCTGGAGTTGCCGCGCGCGGACAAGCGCGAGCTCGCCCGCCGACTGGTCGAGGTGATCGGCGAGCGTTATCGGGCGGTACGCGGATGAACGCGTGCCTGCTCGATCTCGCGGTGAAGTGTCTGGACCCGCGGCTCGGTAACGAGATTCCGCTGCCCGCCGCGGCCACCGACGGCAGCGCCGGCATGGACCTGCGCGCCGCCCCGGACGCGCCGCTCACGCTGCTGCCCGGCGAGAGCGCGCTGGTGCCGACGGGGCTGGCGATCCACATCGGCGATCCGGGCTGGTGCGGCCTCATCGTGCCGCGCTCGGGGCTGGGGCATCGTCAGGGCCTGGTGATGGGCAATCTGGTCGGGGTGATCGACGCCGACTACCAGGGCCCGCTGATGATTTCCTGCTGGAACCGCGGCAATGCGCCCGTCACCATCGCCCCGGGCGATCGCATCGCCCAGCTCCTGCTGGTGCCGGTGGCGCGGGTGCGGCTGCAGCGGGTGGAGGAGTTCGCGCCCACCGCGCGTGGTGCGGGCGGCTTCGGTTCGACGGGCATGCGCTGAAAGTTTCCAAAGGGGGCGGCGATGCAGACGGCAGGCTGGAGGCGGGGCGCAAACGACTGGCGACGGCTGCTGCCGCTGGCGGCCGGCACGCTGCTCCTCGGGCTTGGCCTGTTCTGCGCCTGGCAGACCTGGCTGATCGCCGTCGAGCAGGGCGCCGCCGAGCGCGTCGAGCAGTCCCAGCAGGAAGCGGTCCGCGCCGTCGGCGAGGAGATCGCCGCCACCCGCACGCGCGCCAGCGAGGCGCTGGCGACGATCGACCCGATCGTGCAGGACGATCCGGCGCTGCTCGCCGCCGCCGTGCGCCGGCGCTTGCCGCAGGTGCTCGCGGTCGAGGTCTACAGTGCCGGGCTGGACGAGGTGCTGCATGCCGACTATCGCACCTTCGGCTATGCCAAGGCCGCGCAGCTGCTGGCCGCGCAGGCCGACGACGGTATCGCGCCGGTGCAGAGCGTCAGCGTGAAGGGTGAGCGCCGCTTGAGTCTGGTCTTGCCGCTGGGGCCGGCCAGCCAGCCACGCGCCTGGCTGTGGCTGGAGTTTCCCTTCGCGCCGATCAAGCAGCGTTTCACGGCAGTTTCGCCGGCAGGCGGCAGACTGGAGCTGCGCCAGGGCGACGAGCGCGGCGAACTCAGCCTGCTCGCCACCGGGTCCAGCGCGGCCACGCTCGCCACGGTCGTGGCGGTGCCGGGCAGCAGCTTCAGCGTCAGTGCGGGGCGTCCGGAGGCGTTCATCGTGCTGCCGCGCAGCTGGCTGCTGGCCGCCTGCCTGGCCGTGCTGGGCATCGCCGGCGGCGCTTACGTGTTGTGGCGGCGCGTGCATCCGCGCGGCTCGCCGGATTTGGAAACCGAGGAGATCATGGTGTCGGATATCAAGCTCAACCAACCCCAACCGGCCCGGCCGGCAGTCCGCGAGGCCGCACCGGCGGCGGCGCGGGTCGAAGTCGACGCGGGCATCTTCCGCGCCTACGACGTGCGCGGCGTGGTCGGCAAGACGCTCACCGCCGAGGTGGCCCGCGTGCTCGGCCAGGCGATTGGCGCGCTGATGCGCGAAAAGCAGCTCACCGAGATCGTGGTCGGCCGCGATGGCCGGCTGTCCGGCCCGGAGCTCGCCGGGGCGCTGGCCGACGGTCTGCGTGCCGCCGGCATCGACGTCATCGACGTCGGCGCGGTGCCCACGCCGGTCATCTACTACGCCACTTACCGTTTCGAAACCGGCAGCTGCGTCGCCGTCACCGGCAGCCACAATCCGCCCGACTACAACGGCTTCAAGATCATGGTCGGCGGCGAGACGCTGTCGGAGGGCGCCATCCAGGATCTCTACCGCCGCATCCGCGCGGGTGACCTGCCGGGCGATGGCCATGGCGGCCTGCGCCAGGTCGAGATCGTGCCGGACTACATCGAGCGGATCACTTCCGACGTGCAGGCCGAGCGGGCGCTTAAGGTGGTGGTCGATTGCGGCAACGGCATCCCCGGCGCGGTCGCCCCGCAGGTGCTGGAAGGCATCGGCTGCGAGGTGATCCCGCTCTATTGCGAGGTCGACGGCCACTTTCCCAACCATCATCCGGACCCCTCCGACCCGCACAACCTCGAGGACCTGATCCTCGCGGTCAAGAAGACCGGGGCCGATCTGGGCGTCGCCTTCGACGGCGACGGCGACCGGCTCGGCGTGGTCAGCCGCGAGGGCGAGATCATCTACCCCGACCGCCTGCTCATGCTGTTCGCCCGCGACGTGCTTTCGCGCCGCCCCGGCGCGACCATCATCTACGACGTCAAATGCACCGGGCATCTCAAGGAGGAGATCCTCGCCGCCGGCGGCAGTCCGTTGATGTGGCGCACCGGACACTCCCTGATCAAGGCCAAGATGCGCGAAACCGGCGCCGAGCTCGCCGGCGAGATGAGCGGCCACTTCTTCTTCAAGGAACGCTGGTACGGCTTCGACGACGGCATCTACGCCGGTGCGCGGCTGCTGGAGATCCTGGCCGGGGATCCGGCCGGGCGCAGTCCCGAGGAGATTTTCGCCACGTTGCCCAAGGGCGTGTCCACGCCCGAGCTCAAGATCCCCATGGCCGAGGGCGAGCATTACCGCTTCATCGAGAAGTTCAAGCAGTCGGCGCATTTCGAAGGCGCCACCCTGGTTACCATCGACGGCGTGCGCGCCGATTGGCCGGACGGCTGGGGGCTGGTGCGCGCGTCCAACACCACGCCGGTGCTGGTGCTGCGCTTCGATGCCGACGACAAGGCCGCGCTCAAGCGCATCCAGGACGCCTTCCGCGCCGAACTGCTCAAGGTCGAGCCGAACCTCAAGCTGCCGTTCTAGTCCTCAAGGGTGGCCGGCCGAGGCTGCTTCGGCCGGCGCCTGTACCGCCTGCAGCGCCCGGTAACGGGCAAGATCCACGGCGGCCTGGCGTTCGGCCGTCGCCCGCGCTTCCTGGACGCGTTGCAGCGCGTCGCGCTGTGTGGCGACCACGTTGCGCTGCTCGGCGATGCGATCGCTCAGCGCCGCCGGCACCGGCTGCTTGGCGTGCTCCAGGTCGCCGGCCCGGGCGAGCAGGTCGGCCAGGGTCTTTTCCTGGTTGCGCAGGTTGATGCGGGTGGTCTCGATCTCCTGGTCGATGCTGTCCAGGCGATCCTTCTGCGCACGCCGGAACGCGGCTTCGGTGGGATAGGCGGCCAGCAGCTGCAGCTCGTTGCGCCGCTCGGCCTCCGCGGCGCGGCGCGCGGCGGCCTGGGCGGCGGCCTGACGCTGCTGCTCGGCGCGCTCCTGCGCGGTCGGCGGCCGGTCCACGTGCCGCACCACGCCGCCCTGGTCGCTGATGACGTCGTAGCCGAAACGCAGGGCGTCGGCGCTCAGGCTGTCGCTGTAGTGCGGCAGGCCATGCTCATCGACCCACTTGTAGCGCACGCCGCCGCCCGCCTGCTGCCCCCAGGCCTGGAACGCCGCGATCAGGGCGGCCGTGGCGATAAGACTCGAGCGCATGCGGAAGAACCCCCTGCTGTCCTTAAGGCCGCAGTATAGCCAGCGAAATCCATGTGCCCGGAGGCGTCCTCACGCACTGCCGTAGCGCGCCCGATAGGCGAGCAACCGGGCGCGTTCGGCGGCCAGGGTCGGATGTTCGTCGAGATAGTCGAGCAGGTCGTCCAGTCGTGCGATGGCGAACACCGGAATGCCGAAGTCGCGGCTGACTTCCTGCGCCGCCGAAAGCTCGTCCCGGCCGCGTTCCTGGCGGTCCAGCGCGATCAGCACGCCGGCCGGGGTGGCGCCGTGGGCGCGGATCAGGGCGATCGATTCGCGCACCGCGGTGCCGGCGGTCAGCACGTCATCGACGATCAGCACCCGGCCGGCCAGCGGCGCGCCGACCAGCAGACCGCCTTCGCCATGTGCCTTGGCCTCCTTGCGGTTATAGGCCCAGGGCAGGTCGCGGCCATGCCGGTCGGCCAGCGCGATGGCCGTGGTGGCGGCCAGCGCGATGCCCTTGTAGGCCGGGCCGAACAGCATGTCCACCGCCAGACCGGATTTCTCCAGTGCGGCCGCATAGGCGCGGCCGAGCCTGGCCAGCCCCGCGCCGGTGTCGATGCGGCCCAGATTGAAGAAATACGGACTGACCCGGCCGGATTTGAGCGTGAACTCGCCAAAGCGCAGTACGCCGTATTGCAGGGCCAGTTCGATGAAGTCGCGCTGGTAATCGTGCATGCGAAGGTCCGTTCGGGCGGTAGTGCTTTTGGGGAAAGCGGCGGGATTATCGCCCGGCAGGGTAGCGCGGCGTCCGGTTGCTATGATCGCCGGCGGGTCTTCGCACGGTCGGTTTTTTTTCATGCGTGTCATCAGTTTCAACGCCAACGGCATCCGTTCGGCGGCGAGCAAGGGCGTGTTCGACTGGCTGCGGGCGCAGCAGGCCGACGTGGTGTGCGTGCAGGAGACCAAGGCGCAGGAGGACCAGCTCGCCGATCCGCAGTTCCGTCCCGACGGCCATCACTGCTTCTATCGCGACGCCAGCAGCAAGAAGGGCTACAGCGGCGTGGCGATCTATGCGCGCCGCGAGCCGGACGAGGTGCGCACCGCACTGGGCTGGGAGGCTTTCGACAACGAGGGTCGCTACATCGAGGCGCGCTTCGGCCGTTTGAGCGTGGTGTCGCTGTACGTGCCATCGGGTTCTTCCGGCGAGGAGCGCCAGCGCTTCAAGTTCGCGGTGATGGACTGGCTCGCGCCGATTCTCGATGGCTGGCTCACCAGCGGCCGCGACTACGTGCTGTGCGGCGACTGGAACATCGTGCGCAGCGAGAAGGACATCAGGAACTGGAAGTCCAACCAGAAGAACTCCGGCTGCCTGCCCGAGGAGCGCGCCTGGCTCAACGGCCTGATCGCGCGCGGCTGGGTGGATACCTACCGCAGCCTGCGTCCCACCGGCGAGGAATACACCTGGTGGTCCAATCGCGGCCGCGCGCGCGAGAACGACGTCGGCTGGCGCATCGACTATCAACTGGTGACGCCCGCCCTGCGCGAGCGCCTGAAGGACTGCGCGATCTACCGCGAGCAGCGCTTTTCCGACCACGCGCCGTACATCGTCGACTATGCCGACTGAGCGCGGGCGGCTCACGATCTGGCGCGCCTTCACCCAGCCGGCGGCGGGCACGCTGGCGCTCCTGGGTTTTGCCTCGGGGCTGCCGTTCCTGCTGGTCGCCGGCACCCTGGCCTACTGGCTCAAGGAAAACGGCATCGCGCTCAAGGACATCACCATGATCGCGAGCGCCGGCATGACCTATGCCTGCAAGTTCCTCTGGGCGCCGCTGCTGGATCATGCGCAGGTGCCGGGCTTCGCGCGGCTCGGCCGGCGTCGCGGCTGGCTGCTGTTCGCGCAACTGTGCATCGTCGCGGGACTGGTGGCGATGGCACTGCTGACGCCGGCGCGGCGGCTGCCATTCATCGCCGCCACGCTGCTGGTGGCCTTCTTCGGGGCCACCCAGGACATCGCCGTGGACGCCTACCGCATCGAGATCGCGCCGCCCGACCTGCAGGGTGCGCTGGTGGCGACCTACGTGCTGGGCTATCGGCTGGGACTGCTGCTCGCCGGCGCGGTGGCGCTGATCCTGGCCGATCACGTGTCCTGGCGGACGGTCTATCTGCTGATGGCCCTCGCCATGGTGGTGCCGATGATCGCCACGTTGCTCGCCCGCGAGCCTGCCGAGGTGCCCGTGCGTACGCGCGGCTGGAGCGAGGCGCTGCGTTTCGGGCTCGTCGATCCCTTCGTCGACTTCTTCCGCCGCCACGGCGTCGCCACGGCCTGCGTGGCGCTGGCCTTCATCCTGCTGTTCAAGGTGCCCGAGCAGGCCACGATCGGCGGCATCATGGGGCCGTTCTATCGCGACATGCAGTTTTCCAAGACCGAGATCGGCGCGATCACCAAAATCTATGGGGTCTGGATCGGCATCGTCGGCGCTTTTGTGGGCGGGGCGGCGGTGGCGCGCTGGGGCGCCTGGCGCACGCTCGGCGTGACCATCGTGCTCTGCGGCTGCAGCAATCTCGGCTACCTCGCGCTCATCACCCATCCCGGCCATCTTGCCGTGCTGACCCTGGTGATCTCGGCGGAGAACCTCACGCTCGGCATGCTCGGGCCGCCGACGGTCGCCTTTCTGTCGATGCTGGTCGACCGGCGCCATACCGCCACCCAGTACGCGCTCTTGAGCTCGCTGGTCAATCTGCCGGGCAAGCTGCTCGGCTTTTTTGCCGGCGGCATCGCCACCGCGATCGGTTACGGCGGCTATTTCGTGCTCACCGTGGTCGCCCTGATCCCGGCGATGGCGCTCTATGCCGTCCTGGGGCGGCGCCTGCGCGGTGGCGGTGGCATCCCGGCGGCCTGAACGGCCTGCGCCGTCCGTTTCGGTGCCTCGACTTCTGTGCCACCATGGGGCGTGCAGGGGCACTCCAACGGGAGCGGCGCATGTCCGATCTCCTCATTCGTCACATCGACGCCGCGATGGTCGAGCGCATCAAGACCCTGGCCCGCGAGCGGCGCTGGACGATCAACGATGTGGTGCTGCACGCCCTGCGTAGCGGATTGGGCCTTGCCGCGGCCGGGCAGATTTCGGCCGAGACGTTGCTCGATTCGAGCAGCCTGGTGCTGCCGGGGCAATGGGACGCGAGTGAAAAGGCGGCCTTTCAGGAGGCCATGCAGGCATTGTCGGCCGCGCCCTCGCCACGCTTTGCCAACGATCAGGACTGAGCGCGCCAGGGCGCCGCGTAAAGCGCGCCCAGCACGCGGGGGCCACGCGCCCCGGTGACGGCCGGCAGGTTGCCGGGCAGGCCGAGCACGCGCTGGCGTGCGAGCCAGGCAAAGGCGATGGCTTCCAGGTAATCCGGATCGACGCCGCAGGCCGCCGTGCTTTGCAGCCGTCGCGGCGCCAGCCGCTCGCGCAATCGTGCGAACAGGGTCCGGTTGTGCACGCCGCCGCCGCAGACCAGCACTTCGGCCGCGTCGGCGGCATGGCGCTCGATCGCCTGGGCCACGCTCTCGACGGACAGCGCCAGCAAGGTGGCCTGGACGTCGGCGCCGTCGAGCTCGGCCGCGCCGGGATACCGTTCCAGCAGCCACTGCAGATGAAAATGCTCGCGGCCGGTGCTCTTGGGCGGCGGCAGCGCGAAATACGGATCGGCGAGCAGCGCCGTCAGCAGGGCCGCATCCACGCGGCCGGCGGCGGCGAAGGCGCCGTCGCGGTCGAAGGGCTGGCCGCACTGGCGCTGACACCAGGCATCCAGCAGCCCGTTCGCGGGGCCCGTATCGAAGCCGTACACCTGGCCGTCGGCCCCGAGCACGGTGAGATTGGCGATGCCGCCCAGGTTCACCACGGCGCGGGTCTGGCCGCTGCGGGCCAGCAGCATCGCGTGCAGCACTGGCAGGAGCGGCGCGCCCTGACCGCCGGCGGCGACGTCGGCGCGCCGGAAGTCGGCGACGACCGTAAGGCCGGTGCGCTCGGCGATGACCGCGGCATCGCCGAGCTGCAGCGTGAACGGCAGCGGTCCGCAGGGACGATGGCGCACGGTCTGGCCATGCGAGCCGATCGCGCGCACCGCGGCGGCGGGCATCCCGGCCTGCGCGAGCAGGTTCAGGGCGGCCTGCGCGAAAGCCTGGCCGATGGCCACGTCGAGGCGGCCGAAGGCATCGAGATCGATCTCCCCCTCGCCCTGGGCCACGGCCAGGATGCGCTCACGCAGCTCATCCGGCCACGGATGGGTCAGGGCGCCATGCAGCCTCGGGCCGTCCGCGGTGAATGACACCAATGCGGCGTCGATACCGTCGACGCTGGTCCCGGAGATCAGGCCGAGATACGGCGCGGCGCCCTCATCCACCGGTCAGTCGTCGTTGCGGGCCAGGCTGCCCGCGTGGGCCAGCTTCAAGGTGTCGTCGAGCGCCTTGAGCCGTGCCAGCTGCGGCCGCACCACCTCGGCCTTGAAGCGGGCAAGCTGGGTGGGCGGCAGCGGTTCGGGCTTGGGCAGCGTCACCGATTGCGGGTCGCGCTGCACGCCGTTGACGCGGAATTCGTAATGCAGGTGCGGGCCGGTCGCCAACCCGGTCATGCCGACGTAGCCGATCACCTGACCCTGCGCCACGTGCTGGCCGAGCCGCACGGCGGCAAAGCGCGACATGTGGCCATAGGCGGTGCTGATCGCGCCGTTGTGCTGGATGACCACGAAATTGCCGTAACCGTTCATCCAGCCTTTGTATTTGACGACGCCGTCGCCGGCGGCATGGATCGGCGTGCCGGTCGGCGCGGCATAGTCCACGCCCTTGTGCGCGCGCATGCGTCCCAGGATCGGATGCAGACGGGCCACGCTGAAGCCGGAGGAGATGCGGGTGAAATCCACCGGGATGCGCAGGAAACTCTTCTGCAGGGGGCGGCCGTCCTCACTGAACCAGCCGTAGTTGCCGTCGGCCTTCTTGAAGCGGTAGGCGGTGTAGCGATGCCCCTGGTTGACGAATTCGGCGGCCACGATGTCGCCCTCGCCGAAATAGCTGCCGTCGCGATACACGTCGTCGTAGATGACGGTGAAGCTGTCGCCGTCGCGCAGGTCCTGCACGAAATCGATGTCGTACTTGAAGAGATCGGCCAGCTTGCCGACCATCGCCGCGCTCATGCCAGCCTTGGCGCCGGCAGCGAACAGCGAGCTTTCGATGCGGCCGTGGGCGACGTGCTCGCGGCGCTCGAGCGCGCGCGCCTGGATCGTGAGTTTCGGCATGCCACCATCGAAACGCAGCACGGCACGGCTGGATGGGTCCTTGTCGAAACGGAAACCGATGAGGGCGCCGTTCGCATCCAGGAGGAAATCGAATTCCTGCTGCGGGCGGATGTTGTGCAGGGCATGCGCGGCCGGCCCGGCGGCATCCATGACCCGCTGCAGGTCGGCAAGACTGAGGCCCACATCCTGGAAGATGTCGGACAGCGTCTGACCTGGACGCACCTCGACCGCCTGCCAGTCTTCCGCGAGCGGCGCCTGGGCGGTCAAGGCCGGCGTCTTGGGCAGCGTCAGCGGCAACACGTCGTGGCGGGTGGCCACCGGTTCCGGACGCATGGCACTGCCCCAGGCCGGGAGAATGAATCCGGCCAGGGCAGTGACCAGGAGGGCGGTGCCGGCGAGGATCCAGCGTTCGCGATGCCAGCGTATGGGCTCGACTTCCTGCTGATGGCTGAACGACCAATGGGCACAGCGCGCATAGAAATGCGAATGCCGGCGCTGCGCCTTGCGACGCATGGCCTCTTTGCGTGCGCGGGTGACCTCGGGGTTTTTCGCCATCGCCCTGTGACCTGCTTCCGGTTCAGCGGCGGCTACCATAGCGGCCGTGCGGAAACCGAGTCAACGCCTTGTCGATCAAAGGTTTGCGCGAGGTAGACGGTTAACGCACAATTAACCGTTGATCCTTTGTTTTTGGACACCTATGACTGCCGATCTGCAAGACGCGCTGGCCATCCTCGGCCGCGGCACTGCCGAGATCATCAAGGAGGAAGAACTGCGCGAGCGTCTGCGCCAGGGGCGCCCCTTGAGGATCAAGGCCGGCTTCGACCCCACCGCCCCCGATCTGCACCTGGGCCACACCGTGCTGCTCAACAAGATGCGCCAGTTCCAGGATCTGGGGCACCGGGTGATCTTCCTGATCGGCGACTTCACCGGCATGATCGGCGACCCCACCGGCAAGAACGTCACCCGCAAGCCACTCAGTCGCGAGGACGTGCTCGCCAACGCCGAGACCTACGCGGCGCAGGTCTACAAGGTGCTCGACCGCGAGCGCACCGAGGTGCGCTTCAATTCCGAATGGTTCGACAAGATGAGCGCCGCCGACATGATCCGGCTGGCCGCGCAGCACACCGTCGCGCGCATGCTCGAGCGCGACGATTTCGCCCGGCGTTATGCCGCCCACCAGCCGATCGCCATTCACGAATTCCTCTATCCGCTGGTGCAGGGCTACGACTCGGTGGCGCTCCAGGCCGACGTCGAACTCGGCGGCACCGATCAGAAATTCAACCTGCTGATGGGGCGCACACTGCAAGAGCACTTCGGCCAACCGCCGCAGATCGTCCTCACCCTGCCGTTGCTGGAGGGCTTGGACGGCGTGCACAAGATGTCCAAGTCGCTGGGCAACTACATCGGCATCGACGAGCCTGCCATCGACATCGTCACCAAGACGATGAGGATCGACGACGACTTGATGTGGCGCTGGTTCGAGCTTCTGAGCTTCGAGGTGTCGCTGGACGAGTTGGCGCGTCTGCGCCATGACGTCGAGAACGGCGTGCTCAATCCGCGTGACGTCAAGCTGCGGCTGGCGCGGGAGTT